>CADAKW010000021.1:30166-35529 GCA_902788645.1 uncultured Lachnospiraceae bacterium | reverse complement strand
GAAAACCAAGGAGGAATGTTATATGTCGAAAGAAATAATTCAGTACGTCAACGATAACCTGTATGGCGTATGGTATTTGATAGGAGCAGCGTTAGTATTCTGGATGCAGGCAGGATTTGCAATGGTAGAGGCTGGTTTCACCAGAGCAAAGAATGCCGGAAACATTATTATGAAGAACCTGATGGATTTTTGTATCGGTACATTTATGTTTTTCCTGATCGGTGCATCTCTTCTGTTAGGAAATGATATGGGAGGTTTTATTGGAAAACTTGATTTCAATATCTTCTCTCATTATGGAAATTATGATTATTCCACTTTCGTATTTAACCTTGTATTTTGTGCCACAACAGCGACGATCGTTTCCGGTGCCATGGCAGAACGTACAAAATTCATTTCCTACTGTGTTTACTCCGCAGTGATCTCCGCAGTGATCTATCCGGTAGAAGCACACTGGACCTGGGGCGGCGGCTTCCTGGCACAGATGGGCTTCCATGATTTTGCCGGTTCCAACTGTATTCATATGGTTGGTGGTATCTGCGCTCTGATCGGTGCAGCGATGCTTGGACCTCGTATCGGCAAGTTCAGTAAGAGAACCGGAAAGCCTCATGCAATTCCGGGACACAACTTAACGATCGGTGCTCTCGGTGTATTTATCCTGTGGCTTGGCTGGTATGGATTCAACGGTGCGGCAGCAACATCAATTCCGGATCTTGGTTCCATTTTCCTGACAACAACCGTTGCTCCTGCCGTTGCAACCGTTGTATGTATGATCTTTACCTGGATCAAATACGGTGCACCTGATGTATCCATGTGCCTGAATGCTTCCCTGGCAGGTCTTGTAGCCATCACAGCACCTTGTGATGTTACCGATTGTGCCGGTGCAGCCGTGATCGGTGCTGTAGCAGGTCTTCTGGTAGTATTTGGTGTATGGCTTCTGGATTATGTATTAAAGATTGATGATCCGGTTGGTGCCGTAGCGGTACATATGATGAACGGTATCTGGGGTACCATTGCCGTTGGTCTTTTTGCAACAAAATCAGCACCGGGTTATCAGATCGCCTTAGAGGGTGGTGCCATTAAGGGACAGGGCCTTTTCTATGGCGGTGGATTTACACAGCTTGGTCTTCAGTTTGTGGGAATGTTCAGTACCATTGCATGGACAGCGATCACCATTACGATCACTTTCCTGATCATTAAGGCAACACTTGGTTTAAGAGTATCCGAGGAGGAAGAGCTTGTAGGTCTGGATGTGAAGGAGCATGGTCTGACATCTGCATATGCAGACTTTATGCCGGCCGGCAATATGTTCTACTCCGCAGGAACCATGCCGGTACCAAAGAGTGGTCTTGCGCCTGTGATTGAAAAGAGCAGCGATCATAAGCCTGCGATGAAGCCGGTAGCAGAGAAGCCGGGCGATATGACCGAGAAGTTTACAAAGATTTCTATTATCTGTCAGCAGAATAAGTTTGATGAACTGAAGGAAGCAATGAACCAGATCGGTGTCAATGGTATTACCGTGACACAGGTTATGGGCTGTGGTACACAGAAGGGTATTACAACAACCTATCGTGGTGCCGAGCTTAGCGTTATGCTGATCCCGAAGGTTAAGGTAGAGGTTGTTATCAGCTCTGTACCGATCGAAACTGTGATTGAGACAGCAAAGAAGGTTCTTTACACCGGTCATTACGGAGATGGTAAGATCTTTGTATATGATGTAGAGAATGTTGTAAAAGTTCGTACCGGAGAGGAAGGCTTTGATGCTCTCCAGGATGCTGTTGACTAGTATGAAGAGAATTCTTATACGAGTTTTCCTTTAAATTTGATTGTGTGTGAATAAAGAACCTCACAGAGGTTCGGATCAGGAACTTTCGTGAAAACCTGATCTGAGAGACCACCGTAACGGGCAATACGGTGGTCTCTTTTTTAGGTATAGGAAAATGCTCGTAACGTAGTGGAAAGTCAACGAGAATTGCGAAGCAATTCTTGGAGGGCAAAACGCTGGTTTTGCCCTTTTTACTTTGTATATTCTGTGCTAAACTTAAAGAAATCTTAAGAATTTCATTCGCTTGTCTTAAAAATTGTGGTTTATGATAAGAAATGTAAAGCAGCAAGGTACGACAGAGTACAGAAAAGGGGACGAAAATGCAGACTATACTGGTATGTGATGATGATAAGGAAATCGTGGAGGCAATTCAGATCTATCTGGAGCAGGAGGGCTATGAGGTGCTTACCGCATATGACGGAATGCAGGCTCTGCACCAGATCCGGCAGAATCATATTGATCTGCTGGTGATCGATGTGATGATGCCAAAGCTGGATGGAATCCATGCGACCATGAAGATCCGTGAGGAGAGTAAGGTGCCGGTCATTATCATTTCTGCCAAGTCGGAGGATGCAGATAAGATCCTCGGTCTGAACATCGGTGCGGACGATTATGTAACAAAGCCATTTAATCCGCTGGAGCTTGTGGCAAGAGTGAAATCCCAGTTGAGACGTTATGACATGATGAGCACACCGGCACCATCAGGGGGAATAACATATCGTCTCGGGGGATTGGAGATGGACGATGAACGCAAGCAGGTTTACATGGATGGCGAGCTGATCAAGATGACACCTCTGGAATACAATATCCTGCTGCTGATGATGAAACATCCGGGAAAGGTCTTTTCCAGCAGACAGATTTATGAAAGCATCTGGAATGAAAATGGTTATGCTGCAGAAAATACAGTGGCAGTACATATCCGCCATATCCGGGAAAAGATCGAGATCAATCCCAAAGAACCAAGATATTTGAAGGTTGTGTGGGGCGTTGGTTATAAGCTGGAGAATCAGTAAGTCAGATAAGGAGGGATTTCAAAGATGAATAATCGTAAAGAAACATCGGGGAACAAGGAAAAGAAAGAAAAACAAGGGAAAACAGGAAAAAGAAAATATGTGCGGATCCTTCTTAGTGCTGTTCTGACAGCAGCAACAGTGACAGCGTCCCTTTCCGGAATAAATTATCTTGGCGGAAAATCTACTATGGACCGGATTGCCAGAGAAAGCAATATTTCAGAAAATGGAAAGCTGGAGGAAAGCCTGGAGTTTCAAAAGCTGACGGACAGTTATCTGCAGGCATTGGATCTATATCTGGAAATTCGCCGGATGGGAAGTGAGGATGGTTCTTTTTACAAGGGAAAATTAGAAGATATGCCATTTTTGCAGACAGGAACCGGTTCTGAGAAGAAAACGATCACATTAAAGGAGGCGGCCGGCTGGAAAGGACATAACTATGATTATGATGGATATTTTAATAATTATATAAATAGTTTTGAAAAATACAGTCAGGGGAAAGTTAGTATCAAAAAAAAGGCGTCCCAGCTGCTTTCTTTGAAGAATGTTTATTTTGCAACCGGAGACTGGCAGAACAGTACTCTTTATTATACGGTGGCATCCGGGAAAAAATATTCTGCAAAGGATTGGAAAAAGGCGGCAAAACAGGAGTGGGATACACCGACGACCAAGCGTTACGAGGGACAGGAGACATTACTGCCGGGGCTGCAGGGGGATAGTCAAAGGGCAGAAACATCTGTGGTAGATATGACAAAAACGACACAGAAGATACCGCTTCATTCGATATATGCAAAATGGCTGGAACAGGCGTACTCCGGTGGTTATGCAAAGGGCTGGCTGATGTATCAGATGGCATTGGCTGCAGAAAATGATTTTGAAGGGACTGCGGAGGATGGAACAAAATATAATGATTATTACGATTATGTAATGAAGGATTACCGAAAAGCTCACTGTATTACTCAGATGGATAATATCGAAAGTAATTCCAAGACGGTGGAAAATACGGCAATTGTATATATTTATGATGCACTGGATGATCAGGACAGCAAAAAAGCGCTTCGGCTCAACGAGGACGACAAACTGTATTATAATGACGGAAAATCTGAATTTACTCTGAAAAATTTCCTGAGCGATCCGAATGCCTATTATAATGATGTCACGGACGATCTTGACTATTACGTCTATGATGCAAGCTTGGAAGAATACACACAGGAACTCAAAAAGAAGGGAAAGGAGCTTATGGAAAATTCCATAAGCACTCCGTGGAAGCTGGGGCAGACATTATGCAGTGAAAGTATGGCAGCAGATATGGCACAGTTTATGCTCAGTTTTGGAAACGGACTGGAGAAATTTTTACAGAAGTCTGACTTTTTGTATGACATAACTGTCGGAGGAAAGAGTCTGGTCAGCAGAAATGAGAAGTGGACTGCATTTGTGGATAATCTCGAACGTGGTGCCATAGATCAGAAACAAACATCATATGATTACGAATATGCGATTTATGATGCAAGAGGAGAAGTGTATCAAAGTAACTGGTTCTGGGAAGGTTTTGATAATTCCGGAGATCTGAAAGAATTTTTGAATAAAATGACAGGATCCAGCCAAAATGCCTATATAGTGGTGGGATATCCTGCGTTGGATGTTACCTCTGCGGATAAAACAAGTGGAATGGCTTCGCTCTATCAGGATTACCTGAATGCCCAGCAGCAGTATATGCAGGCAAAGAATACGGCTACCCGGAGTATTGTAATATTTGGAGCCGGTCTGCTGTGCCTGTTGATCGCCTTTTTTGGATTGGCAGTAACCAGTGGAAAAGCAAAGAGTAAAGTTAAACGGATACAGAAGATACCATCAGAGCTTCTGGTGGTGATAGCACTAGGGGGAGTCTGCCTGCTGAATGGTGCTGTGTATGATCTGTACCATATTTCGGACTGGGAGCAGACGATGGATCGTGTCAACATTGGTAATATAAGTATAACAAGACTTGCTGATGCACTTTTGATCGCTGCATTGGCACTGGCTGTTATGATCATTCTTCTTGGACTTATTCAAAGGATCTGTCAGAACAGAGTGACGGAACATAGTCTGTTCCAGTGGTGTTATCGAAAAGGAAAAACAGGTGGAAAGCTTGCCGGAGCAAAGCTGAAAGCATTTGTTCAGAAGTACAGGGACACAAAGGCATTTGTAAGATATGGAATAGCTGTGATCGCCTTTGCTGTAATGTGGCTTGTGATGTGGATCATTTGCTGGAATGCAGTACTCAATTATTCTTATGGTATTTCTTATGGCATGACAGTGATCGTTTGTGTAATAGGTTTTCCGTTGCTTTTCGTGGCAGGAGAGGGAGCTCTTTTATTGGCAATGAGAAATGGGATCGCCGATGAAAAGATCCAGAGCGGTGCTGAAAGAATCGCACAGGGGGATATTTCTTATCAGATTGAACTGCCGGAAAAGGTTTCTAAAGAGCAAAAGGAGCTGGCAGACACGATCAATCATATCCGTCAGGGACTGGAAAGTGCTGTGGAGGAGTC
>CADAKW010000021.1:0-30132 GCA_902788645.1 uncultured Lachnospiraceae bacterium | reverse complement strand
GTGATCAATTATGTGGATCTGTTAAAGAGAGAGCATATCGATAATGCGAGGGTGCAGGAGTATCTGGATATTCTGGATCAAAAGTCCATGCGTCTCAAAGGCCTTATTGAGGATCTGGTGGAGGCGTCCAAGGCTTCCTCAGGGACCATAGAGCTGCAGATCACGACATTGAATTTTGGAGAACTGGTCAATCAGACCAACGGAGAATTCGAGGAAAAGTTTGCACGGGCAGGTCTGACGCTGGTGTCGGATCTGTCCGGGGAGCCGGTCTGTTTTCGGGGGGACGGAAGGAGAGTGTTCCGGATCCTGGAAAATCTATACGGTAATGTGGCAAAATATGCATTGGAGGGAACCAGGGTATATGTTTCACTGTCTGAAAAAACGGACAGTATTACCGGAGGTAAGGTGGCGGAATTTTCTATCAAAAATATTTCGAGAGAGCAGCTCAGCATCAAACCGGATGAGCTGATGGAACGTTTTGTCAGAGGAGATGCATCCCGTACAACGGAGGGAAGCGGACTGGGACTTTACATTGCCAATAACCTGACAGAGCGGATGGGAGGAAAATTTGAAATCCGTCTGGATGGGGATCTGTTCCATGTGACAGTATCCTTCCCGGTAGAGGAATAAAATAAAAATATTTGCAAAAAACCGGCATTTCACAAACCGTCTTTGTGGAGTGCCGGCCTTTTTTGACAGAAGAATATGGAGTATCCACGGTGATGGTTACATTTGACAAGTACACATTTATTTGTGTAATGTATTTGGATTGATGATGTTGTTGGATTGGAGGAGGATCTGTGCATGGATAGAATATATATGGCTTTGTTATTCTTAATGATTATTCCAATACTGATCTGTATGAAATATGCCCGGAAAATAAAAAGTGATGTGGCGTCTTCGATTGTGAGGTGCCTCATTTTTGCGATCATAACGATTCTCAGCAATGGATTCTTTGCGTTTTCAGGGAATGAGACGTTTGCTTATCTGATGGAAGCATTATATCTGTTTTCCTTTGACATGGTTTTGATATACATATTACAGTATTCACAGCAGTATACCAGAGTGTTTAATGAGGTTTCATATATTCGGACAGGAAGTTTTCTGTTGGCATATCTGGATGGAATATCGCTGTTTGCCAATACGGCTTTTCATCACGTGTTTACATTAAAAAATGTAAGATATGTGAGTTTTCAGATGTATCATATTGGTACAAAGCATATTTTTTATCATCTGCATTATATATTTGCTTATTGTCTGGTGTTTTGTATCATTGCGTCCTTTGTGACAAAGATCATGCAGATACCGGCTTTTTATCGCAAGAAATATGTTCCGATACTTGCAGTGGTTTGTGTGATCATTGTATTAAATCTTATATGTAATATTTCAGGATTTCCGTTGGACCTTTCCCTTCCGTTTTTTGTGTTTGCGGCGATATTGATCTGCTATCTGACATTGTACCGTTCCCCAAAGGAGCTGATTGATAAAACGCTGTCTATCGTGGTCACGGAAATGAACAATATGGTGATCTGCTTTGATATCAATAATGAGTGTGTCTATGCCAATGACAGAGCAAAGGAACTGTTTCGTAATTCTGCGGTGGGTCTTTCTGATGTTTCGGAGTATGCTAAAGATTGGATCGAAGAACATGATATTGCCAACAGGGATTCCCTGGAATGGAGTGACCAGAAAACCATAGATGATCAGGTTCATTATTTTGATATTGAATATCGTAAATTGTTTGACCAAAAGAAAGAATACATAGGCTTTTTCCTGAATCTGATCGATAATACGGAAAAGCATCTGGCTTTGGAACAGGAAAGATATCTTGCAAACCATGATACGCTGACAGGATTATATAACAAAAATTATTTTGCAGTAAGATCGGCTGAGATATTGAGGGATCATCCGGACGAGGAATGGCTGTTACTCAGTTCCAATATTAAGGACTTTAAGCTGATTAATGATCTTTTTGGCATGGAAAAGGGAAATGAAGCACTGAAGATGGAAGCGGATCTTTTAAAGGAAAGATGCCATGAAGGCATTGCCTATGGAAGGATCGGCGGTGATAAATTTGCGATATGCATGCCGAAAGCCAGATTTCAGGAGCAGGCTTTTATCGATGCCATACAGGCGATGGGACATGCATTTAATAATGACCTGTACCATCTTCATATATATATTGGTGTTTATGAAATTACGGATATTCATGAAGATATTTCGATCATGTGTGATAAAGCCAATCTGGCCATTAAGACACTGAACGAAAATTATGCCAGATCCATTGCTTATTATAATGATACCATATTAAATGATACGATTCTGGAAAAACAGCTGGTGGGAGATTTTGATCAGGCACTTGACGAAAAACAGTTCTGTATGTATTTACAGCCCCAGATGACACCGGAGGGAAGGATGCTTGGGGCGGAAGCTCTGGTCAGATGGCAGCATCCGAAGCGTGGTCTGATCTTTCCGGGAGATTTTATCGAGGTCTTTGAAAAAACAGGACTGATCTACCGGCTGGACCGTTTTATCTGGGAGCTTGCGGTACAAAAGCTTGCACAGTGGCAGCAGGAGGGGCATAGCGATTTATACATATCTGTCAATATTTCCACCAAGGATTTTTATTATATGGATGTATACAAAACCATTACAGCCCTTGTGGAAAAATACCGGATCATTCCGTCCACGTTAAAGCTGGAGATTACAGAAACAGCGATCATGTCAGGCACAGCCGGGGAGCTGGAAAGGATAGAACAATTCCGGAAATATGGTTTCCAGGTGGAAATTGATGATTTTGGAAGCGGTTATTCTTCATTTAATACATTAAAGGATATGGATGTGGATGTTCTAAAAATAGATATGGGATTTTTGAGAACAACAAAACCGGAGAATCTGGAAAAAAGTATGTCTATCGTAAATATGATCATCTCTCTCAGTAAAACCCTTGGTCTTTCTGTGGTGACGGAAGGAGTTGAGACAAAGGAACAGGTTGCAAAGCTCACTCAGATGGGCTGCGGAGTTTATCAGGGGTATTATTTTTCAAAGCCGATCCCGGTGGAGGAGTTTGAGGAGCGGTATTTGTAATGTTTCCTTTCATTGCAAATTGGTGATATACTAAATGAAAAAGTATTGGATGCTTTATCCTACACAGAGGGGAGATGTTTTTTTGAGCACAATTAAGAAACGGATCATTGTGACTTTTTTGATGGCGGCAATGCTTGTTGGTGGGCTGACAGGGCTTGACGGCACATATCAGGACAGTCAGTCAGGACAGCAGAATAGGCAGAGTATGTCGTTAGAGGGTGGCAGTGTCCGGAAGGCAGCGGCGGCAGGAAAGTCCACGATGAAGGTCCACTATATTGATGTGGGGCAGGGGAGTGCTGTTCTGGTACAGGCCGGCAGTCATTCCATGCTGATCGATGGTGGAGACAGCAATGCATCTTCTAAGGTAGTTAGCTATCTGAAACGCCAGAAGGTCAAGAAGCTTGATTATGTGGTGGTAAGCCACTATGATGCCGATCATCTGAACGGGGTAGTGGGAGCATTAAATGTATTCAAGGTAAACCGGGTGATCGCTCCGGCTTATACAGCGGATTCCAGAGTATATGAGTCTTACTGTAATATCATTGCACAGAAGAAAATTGCGACAACCCGACCGAAGGCCGGCAAAAAATATAAGCTGGGGAAGGCACGCTTTACGATCCTGGCACCAAACAGCAGTGGCTATACAGATGAAAATAATTATTCTATTGCATTAAAGCTGGTCAATGGAAAGAACCGTTTTGTGATCACAGGAGATGCGGAGACGGAAAGTGAATATGAAATGCTGGAGAATGGGCAGAACCTTTCCTGTGATGTTTATATGGCAGGACATCACGGAAGTGCAAACTCATCTTCTGAGAAATTTTTGCAGGCAATGAAGCCGAAATATACTGTGATCAGCTGCGGAGCTGACAATAATTACGGTCATCCGGCACAGAGCGCCATGAGCCGACTGAAGGCAATCGGTACGAAGATATTCCGGACAGATGCCCAGGGAACTATAGTTGCCACAAGTAACGGAAGCCGGATCAAATGGAATAAGAGTCCAAGTAAGCTGTGGTCTTACCGGGAGTATGGCAGCAGTACAATGATCGGGGCAGATGGCTCTAAGAGTCAGATATCAGGATCGGATACATCCGGCAGTGACAATGCAGCAAATAGTACACCGGCCCTTGCAAAGGGACAGAAATATATTGGTAATGTGAACTCTAAAAAGTTCCATCTGCCAAGCTGCAACGGACTTCCGTATGAGAAGAACAGAGTATATTTTGACAGTATTGATGCGGCGCATCAGGCGGGATATTCGCCGTGCGGGCTGTGCCGGCCGGAGGGGTAAGGATAAAAGAGTTTTCAGGTAGTTTTTCACTGCCGGAAAACTCTTTTTGCGTAAAGAAAAATATTCGTAACGTATTTTTGACTATTTCACAGGGGTGTGCTATTATCAAAATAAGTATGCAAATAATGAATAACTTAAACTTCCCACACGGAATGATGTGGTATGCCATAATATTTCTTATGTCGCACGATTTAGAAAATGATTTTTGCACTTTGAGTACTGGAAATGTCCGGGGGCTATGTCTGAAAATTGTCTTATCGCCCTACGGTTTTCGAAAAATCTAAATGCTTTGATGTTTCGATGTTCGATGAACGTGTCTTCCCGTACTCGCCTCTGGGTGGAATTCGGGTGTTTCGAGGGCACTTGCGCTCGCCACTACTTGCATCCTGTTTTATAGGGGCACTTGCGCTCGCCACTACTTGCATCCTGTTTTATAGGATGCTATGTAGTGCTGCGTAGCGCATTGTAGCGAAAGCGTGCCCACCGAAACAACTGAGTCCACCCTAGAGGCTCAGTCGTCCAGACACGTATTCATCGAAACACTGCAAAGCAAAGATTTTTCAGAAAACCTAGCGATCTGCGTCAATTTTCAGATCACAGCCTCCCGGACGTATTTGCTTCCAGGGCAAAAATCATAATTTCACTTTTGGACATAAGAAATATTATGGGCGTAGTCTAATATTTGACGTGGGAAGTTTGAGTATAAATATCATTCATTAAGATTGAAGAAAAGGAGTTAAAAACCTGTGGATAAATTAGAAATGGCAAAGATCATCGAAACAATGGATATGACAGTGGCACCGCCGGAGAAGGAGCCGGAGCGTCAGTATTATTTCATCCGGAAGCTGCAGCTTTGGATGGAGGAGCGCAAGGCACAGCTTGGAAGACCGCTGACGGCCTGCGTAACCACCTTCGGGTGCCAGATGAATGCGAGGGATTCCGAAAAAATCCTTGGTATCCTGCAGATGATCGGCTATGAGGAGACAGATCAGGAGGAAGCAGATCTGGTTCTTTACAATACATGTACCGTTCGTGAAAATGCCAACTTAAAGGTGTATGGTCATCTGGGCCAGTTAAAGCGTTACAAAAAGCAGAATCCGGAAATGCTTACGATGCTCTGCGGCTGCATGATGCAGGAAAAGACCGTGGTGGATAAGATCAAAACAAGCTACCGCAATGTGGATATAATCTTTGGAACCCACAATATCTTTAAGTTTGCGGAGCTTTTGGCGATGCGTGTATTTGATACCTCTGCAAAGAAGCGCATGATTGTGGATGTCTGGAAGGATACGGATGCGATCGTGGAGGAGCTTCCGATTGAGCGGAAATACTCATTTAAGAGCGGCGTCAATATCATGTTTGGCTGCAATAATTTCTGCAGCTACTGTATCGTACCGTATGTCCGGGGACGGGAGCGCAGCCGGGAACCGGAGGAGATCATTAAGGAGATCAAAGAGCTGGTGGCAGACGGTGTTGTTGAGATCATGCTTCTGGGACAGAATGTCAATTCCTATGGAAAGAATCTGGAGCATCCCATCACTTTTGCACAGCTTTTGAAGCAGGTGGATGAGATCGAGGGACTGGAGCGGATCCGTTTCATGACCTCCCATCCGAAGGATCTGTCGGATGAGCTCATTGATGTGATGGCACATTCCAAAAAGGTATGCAGACAGCTTCATCTGCCGCTGCAGTCGGGCAGCAGCCGTCTGTTAAAGATTATGAACCGTCACTATACCAAGGAGAGTTATCTGGAGCTGGCTGCAAAGATCAAAAAGGCCATGCCGGATATTGCGCTGACTACAGATATTATCGTGGGATTTCCGGGCGAAACCGAGGAGGACTTCGAGGATACCATGGATGTGGTGGAGCAGGTGCAGTATGACAGTGCATTTACCTTTATATACAGCAAGCGTACCGGCACTCCGGCGGCAGCTATGGAGGATCAGGTGCCGGAGAAGGTTGTCAAGGCACGGTTTGACCGGCTGTTAAAGAGAGTTCAGGAGATTTCCGCAGAGAAGACACAGGCGGGAGCAGGCGCGGTAGAGGATGTACTGGTAGAGGATGTGAATAAGCAGGAGGCAGGATATGTCACCGGCAGGACCGCCAGAAATTATCTGGTGCATTTCCCGGGGGATGCCTCACTGATCGGAAAGATCGTTCCGGTGAAGCTGTGTGAGAGCAAAGGATTTTATTATTACGGAAAGTGTGCTACGGATATGTAGGATGAAGATATCCGGTGAATTGGTGGAAGATTACGGTGAAAGACGGGCAGTATTGGTATAATGGAATAGCAGGCTTTGTGATTGCTGCTGTGATCAGGGAAAGGATTGGTGATCTCCATGGAACAGGAAAGAAATCTCAGGGAGAGACAGGAGCAGAGAGAGCACGAGATTTTGGGAAAGTACGCCAGCTTTGCGGATGAGAGCAGAGGACGGGATCGCATGGAACCACAGTGTGATATCCGTACGGATTATCAGAGAGACCGGGACCGTATCCTGCATAGCAAGGCGTTTCGACGCCTGAAGCAGAAAACCCAGGTTTTTCTGGCACCGGAGGGGGATCATTACAGGACACGTATGACCCATACGCTAGAGGTGGCACAGAATGCCAGAACCATTGCCAGAGCCCTGCAGCTTAATGAGGATCTTACAGAGGCAATCGCATTGGGCCATGATCTTGGCCATACTCCCTTTGGCCACGCCGGAGAACGGGCATTAAACCGGATTACAAAGGAGCTTGGAGGATTCCGGCATAACGAGCAGAGTGTACGAGTGGTGGAGCGTCTGGAAAAGGACGGAATGGGACTCAATCTCACCTGGGAGGTCAGGGATGGCATTCTGAATCATCAGACCAGCCTGACACCGGCCACACTGGAGGGCAAGATCGTCCGTCTTTCCGATAAGATTGCCTATATCAACTCAGATATAGACGATTCTATTCGTGCCGGACTCATCAAAGAGGAGGGGATTCCTTACTGGCTGACAGATGTGCTGGGACATAGTACCAATCACCGGTTAAATACATTGGTACATGATATTGTCAAAAACAGCGAGGGGAAGAATGACATCTGTATGTCTCCGGAGGTGGAAAAGGCGATGTTTTCTCTGCGAAGCTACATGTTCGAAAGAGTTTATACCAATCCGGTGGCAAAGAGCGAGGAAAAGAAAGTAGAAATTCTGATCGAGCAGTTGTACGATTATTACATACATCATACAGAGGAGCTTCCAAGCGAGTTTTCGGCACTGATCCTTTTGGGAGAGACACCGGAACGGGCTGTCTGTGACTTTATTGCCTGCATGAGTGACCGTTATATGGTAAATCTTTATAAGGAGCTGATGATCCCGAAGGCATGGAGCGTGCTTGGAACAGAGCACCGATAATATTTCAGTGGATCAGGAGTCCGATAAAACGAAAAAAAGAAAAAGGAAAAATAAAATCTTTGTCGAATAACTAATATAGTGGTTTGCGCTGTATTAGTTATTTTTTGTGAAAATTCAGTGAGAGAGGGGTGATACAATGCCGTGGTATTCTGAGGAACAGATCGAGGAAGTGCGGTCGCGGAGTGATATTGTCAGCGTGATCGGCAAGTATGTCCGGCTAAAACGGACAGGCAGTGGATATACGGGATTGTGTCCGTTTCACAATGAGAAAACGCCGTCGTTTCATGTCAATCCCGCCAGACAGATGTACAAGTGTTTTGGTTGTGGCGTGGGTGGCAATGTACTGACCTTTGTGATGGAGTATGAAAATCTCACATTTCCGGAGGCAATGGAGATGCTGGCCGAGGAGGCCGGGATCGATCTGCCGAAGCAGGAAATGACAGCGCAGCAAAAGCAGCAGGAGGGACTCAGACAGACGCTGCTTGAGATCAATAAAAAGGCGGCGAGATATTATTTTGCTCTGTTAAAGTCTCCCCGGGGAAAGGTTGGATATGATTATCTCACAGGCAGAGGACTGACTGATGAGACAATCCTTCATTTTGGTCTGGGATTTGCCGGACAGGGCGGAGGAGAACTGTACCAGTATATGAGGAAAGAAGGGTACAGTGATCAGGTTCTCAAAGAAACAGGCCTTTTCAAGATGGACGAGCGGGGGGCTTATGACAAATTCTGGAATCGTGTGATGTTTCCCATCATGGATGCCAATAACCGTGTGATCGGGTTTGGCGGGCGTGTTATGGGAGATGCGAAGCCGAAGTATCTCAATTCTCCGGAGACCAGGATCTTTGACAAGAGCCGGAATCTGTTTGGACTCAATTATGCAAAACGGGGCAAGAGGAACAATATGATCCTGTGTGAGGGATATATGGATGTCATTGCTTTGCATCAGGCAGGTTTTACCAATGCAGTAGCCTCTTTGGGAACGGCTTTTACCGAACAGCAGGCCAATCTGATCCGGCGTTATACGGACGAGGTGCTGCTGACCTATGACAGTGACGGTGCCGGTGTGAAGGCTGCCATGAGAGCGATCCCGATGCTGCGAAGAGCAGGCATAACCGGAAAGGTTATTCATATGGAGCCTTATAAAGATCCCGATGAATTTATCAAAAATCTGGGCGCGGATGAGTTTGAAAAGCGGATTGAGGAAGCGCAGAACAGTTTCTTCTTTGAGATTGAGGTGACAAAGAGAAATTATTCTATGAGTGATCCGGAGCAAAAGACAAAATTTATCCATGAGATTGCCAGAAAGCTTCTTGTTTTTGAGGACAAGATCCAGAGGGATAATTATATGGAGGCGGTCGCAGCCCAGTACAATATTAAAACAGAAGATCTGCGGCAGCTTGTGGTGCGCTATGGCAACCAGATGCCGACAGGGTATCAGGAGGTCATGGAGGAGAGACAGCAGGAAAGGATCCGGACAGGGAAGAAAAAGGAACACCGTGAAGGGATCAGTTATTCCTACCGTCTGCTTTTATCCTGGCTGATCGAGGAGCCGGAGCTGTTTGACCAGATCAGGCAGTGGATCCAGCCGGAGGATTTTGAGGAGGGACTGTATCGGGCTGTGGCGAAGGAGCTCTATGACCAGATGGAAAAAGGAGAAGTGGAGCCGGCCAGGATCATCGGTCATTTTACGGAGGTAGAGGAGCAGAACAAGGTGGCGTCCATGTTTCAGACAAGCTTTGGCAGTGAGATTCAGTCAGATGAAAAGAAAAAGGCCATTACAGATCTGATACTAAAGATCAAAGAACACAGTATTGAGCGGCAGGCAGGAGAGATCACGGATCTCAATGAGCTGCAAAAGCTCGTAAAACAAAAGAAAATGCTGCAAGGTGCAGTAAAACTGCATATTTCATAAATAATTGGAAAAAGTATAGGTAAGAAAGGAAGGTATCGTATGGCAACAGACAAAAAGCAGGAGGCAAAGGCGGCAGAGACCAAGGAGGAAAAAATGGTGAAAGCTACCGTGGAAAAAACTGCTAAAGGTACTACTTCTGCAGATAGCGGGAAAAAGACAACGAAGAAGACAGCAGAAAAGAAAACAACGAAAAAATCTGAGGCAGCTGCAAAGAAGGGCGCAGCAGAGGCTGAAAAAAAGCCTGCAAAGGCAAAAACATCCAAATCTTCCAAATCAAAGGCGAAAGGCGCCGGTGATGGTAAAAAGGGAGAGAATCACGAGGTTAAGTTTATTGAAAAGCTCAATGCATTAAAGGAGCTGGCACACACCAAAAAGAACGTGCTGGAGTATCAGGAGATCAATAACTTCTTTGGTGATATGGAGTTAGATGAGGAGAAGATGGAGAAGATCATCGAATATCTCGAAAACAATGGGGTTGATGTGTTCCAGATTTCCGATGATAAGGATGATGTAGATGACGACATTATCCTTGGTATGGAAGCTGATGGTGAGGGCGATGAGGAGGACATTGAGAATATTGACCTTTCTGTGCCGGACGGTGTCAGCATTGAGGATCCGGTCAGGATGTATCTGAAGGAGATCGGAAAGGTGCCGCTTCTTTCCGCAGATGAAGAGGTAGAGCTTGCAAAGCGTATGGAAGAGGGCGATGCAGAGGCCAAAAAGAAGCTGGCAGAGGCAAACCTTCGTCTGGTTGTCAGTATTGCGAAGCGTTATGTGGGGCGTGGTATGCTGTTCCTGGATCTGATACAGGAGGGAAATCTCGGCCTCATCAAAGCCGTAGAGAAGTTTGACTACAAGAAGGGATACAAGTTCAGTACCTATGCAACATGGTGGATCCGTCAGGCGATCACCCGTGCTATCGCAGATCAGGCGAGAACCATCCGTATTCCTGTTCATATGGTGGAAACCATCAACAAATTTGTCCGTGTACAGCGTCAGCTCTTACAGGAGCTTGGAAGAGAGCCGTATCCGGAGGAGATCGCAGAGCATATGAATATGCCTGTGGACCGTGTCCGGGAGATTCAGAAGATCTCACTGGAGCCGGTTTCTCTGGAGACACCGATCGGTGAGGAGGAGGACAGCCATCTTGGAGACTTTATTCAGGATGAAAATGTGCCGGTACCCGCAGAGGCAGCAGCATTTACCCTTCTCAGAGAGCAGCTTGAGGAAGTGCTTGGTACCCTGACAGAGCGTGAGCAGAAGGTGTTGAAGCTTCGTTTTGGTCTGGAGGACGGCCGTTCCCGTACTCTGGAGGAAGTTGGACGGGAGTTCGAGGTGACCAGAGAGCGTATTCGTCAGATCGAGGCAAAGGCACTCCGGAAGCTCAGACATCCGAGCCGCAGCCGCAAGCTGAAGGATTATCTGGATTGATCCGGCTTTCCAAAAGGCTGCAGGCAGTGGCACATCAGGTGGAGAGCCATGGTGTGGTTGCGGACATTGGCTGTGACCATGGGTTTACATCAATTTATCTGCTGGAACAAGGACTGGCGGATCATGTGATCGCAATGGATATCAATGAAGGTCCTCTGCAGAGAGCCAGAGAACATGTGACGGAAAGCGGACTGACGGAACAGATCGAGCTCCGGTTATCGGACGGGGCAAAGAAGCTTATGCCGGGAGAAGCAGACACTTTATTGATCAGCGGTATGGGAGGAGCCTTGATCTGTAAGATTTTGTCGGATTCTCCGGAGGTAGTGAAAAATGCGAAGGAGCTTGTTCTTTCGCCTCAGTCGGAGTGGGCTGTAGTCCGTCATTATCTGCATGATCACGGTTTTGCGATTGCCCGGGAGACCATGGTTCTTGATCAGGGAAAATATTATCTGATCCTGAGGGCGGTTCCGGGACAGGAGCATTATTCCGACGAAACGGAATATATATATGGGAGATATCTTCCGGAGCGTGGGGATACATGTCTCATTTCCTTTTTGGAGAAGGAGGAGGCAAGGCTTCTGGGGATATTCAATAAAATGGCATCAAGGGAGTTGTCGGAGCAGGCAGCAAAGCAGAAACAGGAGCTGGAACAGGAACTGGCGCTTGTGCGAGGGACAAAGGAAATCTGTCTGCACAGAAAGGAAAGGTGACATATGGTGAAGGTAACAGTAGATGGGGAACAGTTGGAATATGAGAGGGGTACTACATATTTACAGATTGCAAGGGATGTTCAGAAGAATTACGAGCATGATATCATATTGGCGAAGCGGGGAGAAAAGCTGATCGAGCTCAACAAGTCGGTCAATAAGGATCAGGAGATCACGTTTCTCACCACCGCAAGCGACAGTGGATATAAAACCTACGTCAGAGGAGTAACGCTTCTGATGCTTCGCAGCTTTTATCACGTTGCCAGGGAGAAAGGTCTGGAGAATGTCTTTGTAAAGCATACTCTGGGAGATAATATTTATTGTGAAGCGGAGGGCGTGGAGCTGACCGGGGAGCTGTTGGAGCAGGTGGAGCAGTTTATGCACAGTCTGGTGGAGCAGGATAAGGTATTCCATAAGAAGTCTGTCAGCACCTCATCCGCAGTGGAGACCTTTGAAAAGTATGGTATGAAGGACAAAAAGAAGCTGTTTGAATACCGCAGGGTTTCCAAGGTAAATATTTATAATCTGGATGGGTTCGAGGATTATTATTATGGTTATATGCCGCCATCAACGGGGATGTTAAAATATTTCCGGCTGGAAAAATATGATAAAGGCTTTCTGATCTGTTTGCCAAACCGCAAGCATCCGGAAACACTGGCTCCGGTCAAGGAAACGCCGAAGCTTTTTGCAACACTGCAGGAGGCAAGTGAATGGGGCCGGATGATGAATGTGGACACCGTGGGAGCATTAAATGATGTGATCTCCCATGGCGGCATTACGGATCTGATCCTGGTGCAGGAGGCACTTCAGGAAAAGAAGGTGGCAGAGATCGCAGAGCAGATCGCCGGTGACAGGAGTAAAAAGTTTGTGATGATCGCAGGACCGTCTTCATCAGGTAAGACTTCCTTTTCACACCGCTTATCGATCCAGCTTCGTACCCACGGTCTGAAGCCTCATACGATCGCTTTGGACAATTATTTTAAGGATCGCAAGGATACACCGTTAGACGAAGATGGCAATTATAACTTCGAATGTCTGGAGGCAATTGATACAAAGCAGTTTAATGAAGATATGACAGCACTTCTGGAGGGCAAAAGAGTGGAGCTTCCGGAGTTTAATTTCCTGTTAGGCAAGAGAGAATATAACGGTGATTTCCGTCAGCTGGGACCGGAGGATATTCTGGTGATCGAGGGAATCCATGGACTTAATGAAAAGATGTCTTATTCTCTGCCGAAGGAGAGTAAATTTAAAATTTATATCAGTGCATTGACACAGTTAAATATTGACGAGCACAACAGGATCTCCACGACAGACGGACGTCTGATCCGCCGGATGGTTCGGGATGCCAGAACACGCGGGGCATCCGCAATGCATACCATCAGTATGTGGCCTTCGGTACGCAGGGGAGAGGATCAGTACATATTCCCATTTCAGGAGGAAGCGGATGTGATGTTCAACTCTGCACTGATCTATGAGCTGGCGGTATTAAAGCCGTATGCCGAGTCCATTCTTTTCGGAATTCCAAAGGATGTGCCGGAGTATGTGGAGGCAAAGCGGCTGTTGAAATTCCTGGATTACTTTATTGGCGTCAGCACTGAGGTGATCCCGAAGAATTCGTTAATGAGAGAGTTTGTTGGCGGAAGTATCTTCCGTGTATGATAAATAGAAAGGCAAGGTGAATTGCAGTGGCAAAATTGATCGATGGAAAAAAAATTTCCGGAGAAATTAAGGATGAGTTAAAGGAAAAGGTGGCACAGCTTAAAGAAAAGGGCGTAGAGGTAACTCTCGCTGTGATCCAGGTCGGAAATGATCCGGCATCCACCGTTTATGTGGGCAACAAAAAGAAAGCATGTGCATATATCGGTATCAACTCTCTGGCATATGAGCTGCCGGAGGAGACAACCCAGGAGGAGCTCCTTGATCTGGTGCGCCAGTTAAATGACAGAAAGGATGTCAATGGCATTCTGGTACAGCTTCCGCTGCCGGCGCATATCGATGAAGATACGGTGATCCGTACTATTGCGCCGGAGAAGGATGTGGACGGTTTCCATCCCCAGAGTGTTGGCATGTTAAGCATTGGACAGAAGGGCTTTGTATCATGTACACCGGCCGGTATCATTCAGCTGTTAAAGAGATCCGGCATTGAGATTGACGGGAAGGAATGTGTCGTAGTAGGCCGCAGCAATATCGTCGGAAAGCCGATGGCAATGCTTCTGATCCGGGAAAACGGCACGGTTACGGTATGTCATTCCCACACAAAGGATCTGAAGGAAGTGACCAGACGGGCGGATATTCTGGTGGTAGCCATTGGAAAACGCCAGTTTATTACGGCAGATTATGTTAAAGAGGGAGCTACAGTCATTGACGTGGGAATGCACCGCAAAGAGGATGGCAAGCTCTGTGGTGATGTGGATTTTGATTCCGTAGAGCCGGTGGCAGGGGCAATTACACCGGTACCGGGCGGCGTTGGTCCAATGACCATTGCCATGCTGATGAACAACTGTGTTTCATCCGTAGAATAATGTACTAGAATGGAGAACAGAACATGAATTTATTTTTTGTGTCTCTTGGCTGTGACAAAAATCTGGTAGACAGTGAGATGATGATCACCTCCCTGCGTAAGGACGGTTTTGAGATCATTGACCGGGAAGAGGACGCGGATATCATAGTGGTAAATACCTGCTGCTTTATCGGGGATGCCAAGGAGGAAAGCATTAACACACTTCTGGAGATGGCCGCTTACAAGGAGGATGGAAAGTGCAAGCTTCTGGTGGCGGCAGGGTGCCTTGCACAGCGTTATCATCAGGAGATCCAGACAGAGATCCCGGAGGTGGATGTGATCATTGGCACCATGGGTTATGAAGAAATGGGGCAGACCTTACGAAAAGCTCTGGAGCAGAAGGGTGTGGTGGAGAGTCTGAAAAGCATTGATTATCTGCCGACGCCTCTGACAGACCGGGATAATACGTCCGGTGGCAGTTATGCGTATCTCAAGATCGCAGAGGGCTGTGACAAGTGCTGTACGTATTGTATCATTCCGAAGGTACGTGGTCATTACCGCAGTGTGCCTATGGATAATCTGGTACAGCAGGCGCGTCATCTTGCGGAGAACGGTGTAAGAGAGCTGATCCTGGTGGCACAGGAGACGACGCTGTACGGAACAGATCTGTATGGAAGGAAAAGTCTGCCGCAGCTTTTAGAAAAGTTATCTGAGGTGGAGGATATCCGCTGGATCCGTATTTTGTACTGTTATCCGGAGGAAATCACCCGGGAACTGATCGATGCCATCAAAAAGCTGCCAAAGGTGTGTCATTATCTGGACATTCCGATCCAGCACGGGGCAGATACGATCCTGAAAAAGATGGGCAGACGTACGGACCGGGCACAGCTTACGCAGATGGTACAGCATTTACGTCAGGAGATTCCGGACATTGCACTGAGAACCACGCTGATCACCGGATTTCCGGGGGAGACGCAGGAGGATTTTGAGGAGCTTCAGGAGTTTGTGAAGGAGATGCGGTTTGACCGCCTTGGTGTATTTACGTATTCTCAGGAAGAGGATACTCCGGCAGCAGAGATGGAGGATCAGATTCCGGAGGAGATCAAGGAGGAACGACGTGACGTGATCATGGCGATGCAGCAGGAGATTGCCTTTGAGAAAAATGAATCCCGCATTGGTCAGGAAATGGATGTGATGATCGAGGGATACCTTCCGGAGGACGATGTCTATGTGGGCAGAAGCTATATGGACGCTCCGGATGTGGATGGTTTTGTATTTTTATCCACGAGCTGGCATCTTGTGACCGGTGATTATGTCCGGGTACAGATCGTACAGGCACAGGGCTATGATCTGATCGGAGAAGTAATAGAGGAGGACGACGATGAATTTACCAAATAAGATTACGATGTTTCGTGTTGTATTGATTCCGTTTTTTGTATTTTTTATGCTTTCCGAGCATATTGCATATCACAATTATATTGCCGTGGCGATTTTTATTGTGGCAAGTCTGACGGATATGCTGGATGGCAAGATTGCCAGAAAATATAATCTTGTCTCCAATTTCGGCAAGTTTATGGATCCTCTGGCAGACAAGCTTCTGGTAAGCTCTGCCATGATATGCTTTGTGGCGCTTCCGTCCAATCCTATGCCGGCATGGGTCGTGATCGTGATCATTGCCCGTGAGTTTATCATCAGTGGTTTCCGTCTGGTGGCTTCCGATGCGGGAGTTGTGATCGCTGCCAGCTATTGGGGCAAGATCAAAACTGTGACACAGATGATCATGTCCATTCTTCTGATCGTTAATTTTGATGGATATATTATAAATATCGTTGAATATGTATTTATCTATGCAGCATTGATCCTGACAGTTATCTCTCTGGTGGACTATATGGTCAAAAACTGGAGTGTTATGCGGGACGGAACCATGTGATATACCGAGCCATAAGAGCATAGCCTGTTGTGCTTGCACAGAGCAGGCTGTGCTCTGGCTTGGCGAGCCGGACACCGAAAAGCGCACCGAAGGTGCAGGGTTTGAGGTGGCCGGAGGATTGCGGGAATTGCGAAGCAATGGAGCAATCCGTGGTATTATCACATGAATAATAGGATATACAGATCAAAGGAAAACGATATGAGTAAAATAATAATCATTGGCGGTGGTGCCGCCGGCATGATGGCCGCCATTGCAGCAGCAGATCAGGGTCACCGGGTGACCCTTCTGGAAAAAAACGAAAAGCTGGGCAAAAAGGTATTTATCACGGGCAAGGGAAGATGTAATATCACCAATGACAGTGATGTGGAAAATCTGCTACAGCATACGATCCGGAATCCACGGTTCCTTTACAGTGCATTTTACACCTTTGACAGCAGCCGTATGATGGAGTTTCTGGAAAGCGAGGGTCTGCAGATCAAGACGGAGCGGGGAAACAGAGTATTTCCACAGTCTGATCATTCCTCCGACGTGATCAAAACATTGGAAAAGGCAATGAAGAGACGGGGCGTTACGATCCGCCTTCATACCAGAGTGCTGGAAATCCTGGTACAGGATGGACGGTGCAGCGGTGTGGCTGTTCAGAAAACAGAAGGTGGAACGAAGGAGACGCTTTTTGCGGATGCCGTGATCACCGCAACGGGAGGAGTTTCGTATCCTTCCACGGGCTCCACGGGGGATGGGCTTCGTTTTGCGAAGAAGCTTGGCCACCGCATTATGGATGTGATGCCGTCGCTGGTTCCCTTTGAGATCCGGGAGGATTTTTGTCAGAGGATGCAGGGGTTATCTCTGAAAAACGTATCCCTGAAAATGCTCAAAGGCAAGAAGGTTCTTTACGAAGAACTGGGAGAAATGCTTTTTACGCATTTCGGGATCAGTGGTCCGCTGGTGCTGACCGCCAGCTGTCACTTTACAAAGCCGGAGGATGATATCAGGATCAGTCTGGATCTAAAGCCTGCATTGTCGGAAAAACAGTTGGATGAACGGATCCTGCGTGATTTTTCTCTCAATAAAAACAGTTATTTCAAAAACAGCCTCGGAGAGCTCCTTCCATCAAAGATGATACCGGTGATCGTGGAGCTGTCAGGGATTGAACCGGAGAAGCCGGTCAATGAAGTGACAAAAGAGGAACGGCGGAATCTCGTGACGTTACTAAAGCATCTGGAAATGCATGTTTCGGGACTCCGGGGATTCAGTGAAGCCATTATCACAAGAGGCGGAGTTAATGTAAAGGACGTTGATCCGGGAACCATGGAGTCCAAAAAGGTTCCGGGACTTTACTTTGCAGGAGAGGTTCTTGATCTGGACGCCGTGACGGGAGGCTATAATCTGCAGATCGCCTGGTCTACCGGATATCTGGCAGGACTTTCAGCAGGACAGACAGAGTGATAACTGCTGAAATTAAGAAATGATTTTTGGAAGTTAATTACTACATTAATAAAAAGAAATGAGGAAAAGACTATGAAAAGTATTGCAATTGACGGACCTGCGGGAGCAGGAAAAAGCACGATCGCCAGAAAAGTGGCAGAAAAATTATCATTTATTTATGTAGATACAGGGGCCATGTATCGTTCCATGGCACTTTATTTTCTCCGGAACGGTATTTCGTCAGAGGAGGAAGAAAAGATCGCAGAGGCGTGTCCGGACATTGAGGTATCCATCAGTTATCAGGACGGAGAGCAGCAGGTGATCCTGAACGGAGAAAATGTCAACGGACTGATCCGTACCGAGGAAGTCAGCATGATGACCTCCAATACATCGAAATATCCGGTGGTCAGGGAGAAGCTTCTGAGCCTCCAGCGTGGTCTGGCGGAAAAAGAAAACGTGATCATGGACGGCAGGGATATTGGAACCTGCGTTCTTCCGGGAGCGGATGTGAAGATCTATCTGACCGCGAGTGCGCAGGAACGTGCCCGCCGCAGATACAAGGAACAGACAGAGAGAGGCATTGACTGTGATATTAAGGAGATCGAAAGAGATATCATTGCGAGAGATGAGCAGGATATGAATCGTGAAGTGGCACCTCTTCGTCAGGCGGAGGATGCTGTGCTGGTGGACTCTTCCGACATGAACATTGATCAGGTTGTGGATGAGATTATTCGTATTTATCAGGAGAAGACAAAATGAATGTAACAGTAGCAAAAAGTGCGGGCTTCTGCTTTGGTGTAAAGCGGGCCATTGATACCGTGTATCAGGAGATTGAAAAAGGCGAAAAGGTATTTACTCTGGGTCCGATCATTCACAATGAGCAGGTTGTGGAGGAGTTGGAGGAGAAAGGCGTAAAAGTCATTAATTCGATAGAAGAACTTGCCGATATAAAGGACGGAACAGTAGTGATACGTTCCCACGGGGTATCCGAACAGGTTATCCGGCAGTTGGAGAAGTATGATATAAAGATCGTCGATGCGACGTGTCCTTTTGTAAGCAAGATACACCGCATCGTACAGGAAAAGTACCAGGAAGGTTTCCAGATTGTCATTATCGGCAATAAGACACACCCGGAGGTGGAGGGCATCAATGGGTGGTGTAAGGACAGTGCTGTTGTTCTTGAAACTGTTTCGGAAGCAGAAAATTTTCGCCCGGATCCACAAAAAAAGCTGTGTATTGTATCACAAACGACTTTTAATTACAAGAAATTCAAAGATATGGTTGATATTTTTGAAAAAAAGAGTTATGATATACTTGTTATGAATACAATTTGCAACGCTACCGAAGAGCGTCAGACTGAAGCAGGTACTATTGCAAGGCAATCCGACGCGATGTTGGTGATAGGTGGAAAACACAGCTCGAACACCCAAAAGCTGTATGAAATCTGCAGCAAAGAGTGTCCGAACACATATTTTATACAGACACTTGACGACCTGAATTTGGAACTATTTCAATCTTTTCGTAGCGTGGGTATTACTGCCGGGGCATCAACCCCAAACAATATTATTAAGGAGGTTCAAACGTATGTCAGACATGAACAATGACTTTGAACAGATGTTAGAAGCATCATTAGTAACAATCCACAATGGAGAGATTGTAGAAGGGACAGTTATCGATGTAAAGGAAGATGAGATTGTCCTGAACATTGGCTACAAGGCTGATGGTATCATCACACGTAATGAGTACAGCAATCAATCAGGAATCGACCTGAGAGATGTTGTCAAGGTTGACGATGTGATGAAAGCGAAGGTACTTAAGGTAAACGATGGTGAGGGTCAGGTATTATTGACTTATAAGCGTCTTGCTATGGAGAAGAGTAACGAGCGTATCCGTGAGGCGTTTGAGAATAAAGAGGTATTAAAGGCACCTGTAACTGCTGTATTATCCGGCGGTCTGAGTGTTGTTGTGGATGAGACCAAGATCTTCATTCCTGCAAGTCTTGTATCAGATTCTTATGAGAAGGATCTTTCCAAGTACAACGGACAGGAGATTGAGTTTGTTGTTACAGAGTTCAATCCTAAGAAGAGAAGAATCATTGGTGACAGAAAGCAGCTTCTTGTTGCTGAGAAGGCAAAACTGAAAGAGGAGCTTTTTGCAAGAATCCATGTTGGTGATGTTGTAGAGGGTACTGTAAAGAACCTTACAGATTTTGGTGCATTCATCGATTTAGGTGGTGCAGACGGTCTTCTTCATATTTCCGAGATGTCCTGGGGACGTGTTGAGAATCCTCGCAAGGTATTCAAGGTTGGTGACGTAACAAAGGTACTCATCAAGGATATCAAGGATGATAAGATTGCACTGAGCCTGAAGTTTGAGGATCAGAATCCTTGGCTGAATGCAGATGGCAAGTACAATGTTGGTGCTATCGTTAAGGGTAAGGTAGCAAGAATGGCTGACTTCGGTGCATTCGTAGAGCTTGAGCCGGGTGTTGATGCACTTCTTCATGTTTCCCAGATTTCTAAAGAGCATGTTGACAAGCCATCTGATGTATTGTCTGTAGGTCAGGAGATCGAGGCAAAGGTTGTTGATTTCAACAATGAGGATCACAAGATCAGCCTGAGTATGAAGGCTCTGTTAAATGACAATGCTTCTGAGGATGAGGAAGCAGCTGTTGAGACAGACGCTGAGTAATTATTGTGAAATGTTCTTTCGCCAACTCATCATGGTGTGGGTTGGCGAATTTTTTTCAATGAAAAGGAAGGGAGGATTATTATGGGCGATTATGAACTTTTTAAATCGAAGATCTTCCAAATGACAAAGATTGATCTGAGCTGTTACAAGGAACGTCAGATGAAACGTAGAATTGATGCTTTGATCACCAAGAGAGGGATCACATCATATGAGGCGTATGTAAATGCTTTGAGGACGGATGCAGAGCTTATGGAAGAGTTTGTAACATATCTGACGATTAATGTATCGGAGTTCTACCGCAATCCGGAGCAGTGGAAGGTGCTGGAAAATGAGATATTTCCGTATTTGTTTGAGCGGTTTGGCAATTCATTAAAAATATGGAGTGCCGCATGTTCTACCGGAGATGAGCCATATACGCTGGTGATGCTTCTTGCGAAATTTATACCATTAAGCAGGATCAAGATCATTGCTACCGACTTGGATAAACAGGTTCTCGAGAAGGCACAGATCGGACTTTACGATGAAAAAAGTCTGAAGGGTCTGCCGAAGGAGTTTGTACAGAAGTATTTTACCAAGATTGGCAGCAGCTATCAGATCCACGATGAGGTGAAGCGTTGTGTGCAGTTTAAGCAGCATAACCTGCTGAAGGATCCGTACCCGTCCCAGTGTGATCTTATCGTATGCCGCAATGTCATGATCTATTTTACGGAGGAAGCCAAGAAGGGCATGTATCACCGGTTTAATGATGCCCTGAAAAAGGATGGTATGCTTTTTGTGGGAAGCACGGAGCAGATCATCGCACCGGCTGATTACGGATTCACTACATATCGTTCCTTCTTCTACAAAAAGGACTGATGCTATTGCGGATCAGGATACGATTTTTGCAGATTAACAGGAGTACTTTGGGCTCATCATTTAAACAGTACAAAAGGCAGTTTTCCGATAAGTTTTGGAAGCTGTCTTTTTTGTGTCAGAAAATTTTTCAGTATCCGTTCTTATTGTGTATTAACATTCAAATAGCGAGTGAGGATGACTTCTTGCACTATGGACGAAATTCGGGTATAATGTATTTTGTATGCTTATGCATAATAGCCCTATTAGGCTTGATAAGCAGGATGTATGATCAGGAGAAGCAGGAAAGGTTGGATATATTATGGACGAAAAGATAAGAATTGTAGTAGATGCCATGGGTGGAGATAATGCTCCGGAAGCACCGGTTCATGGTGCGGTAGACGCACTTGCTGAGAATGATAAGATAGAGATTACATTGGTGGGACGTACTCCGGCCATTGAAGCGGAGCTGGCAAAGTACAGCTACGATAAGGATAGAGTTCATATTGTCAATGCAGAGGATGTGATCGGCTTTGATGAGCCGCCGGTAGAGGCAATCCGCAAAAAGAAGGATTCCTCCATTGTTGTAGGTATGAAGCTTGTGAAAAAGGGAGAGGCAGATGCTTTTGTATCCGCAGGCAGCACCGGTGCGATTCTGGTAGGCGGACAGCTTGTAGTGGGCAGGATCCGCGGCGTGGAGAGAGCTCCTCTGGCACCGTTGATCCCGACAACAGATGGCGTTTCCCTTTTGATCGACTGTGGTGCCAATGTAGATGCAAGACCGTCTCATCTGGTGCAGTTTGCGAAAATGGGTTCCATTTATATGGAGAATATCGTTGGGATCAAGAATCCCCGTGTCGCTATTGTAAATATCGGAGCAGAGGAAGAAAAGGGGAATGCTCTTGTAAAAGAAACATATCCTTTATTAAAGGAATGTGATGATATCAATTTTATCGGAAGTATTGAGGCGAGAGATATTCCGAAGGGTGGAGCGGATGTTATCGTCTGTGAAGCGTTCGTGGGAAATGTGATCCTGAAGCTGTATGAGGGACTGGGTTCTGCATTGCTGCACAAGGTAAAGGAGGGACTCATGAGCTCTCTTCGCAGCAAGATCGGTGCACTTCTGATCAAGCCGGCATTGAAGAAGACATTAAAAGCGTTTGATGCATCAGAGCATGGCGGGGCTCCTCTTCTGGGTCTGAAAGGCCTTGTGGTAAAGGCCCATGGAAGCTCCAGCGAGGTGGAGATCAAGACAGCAATCCTTCAGTGCATTTCCTTTAGTGAGGAAGGCATTAATGACAGGATCAAAGAAAATCTCAAGTTAGATTGATAAGGATACGGTCCGGTGGTTATATCGGGGCGACAGACAGGAGATCATCTGATACTTTCCATAAACTTAGATAAGATGGTGATTAATATGGAATATGAAAAGCTGCAGAATCTTTTGGCAGAAATATTAGAGGTAGAACCGGAGCAGATCCGCAGAGAGAAATCCTTTGTAAGGGATTATGGAGCGGATTCCCTGACTCTTTTTCAGATATTGATGGGCGTGGAGGCTGTTTTTGGAGTGATCGTAGAGGAAGAGGAGCTTCTTCAGTGGAATACTGTGGGAGAGCTTTGGGAATATTTACAGACAGGCAGAGGAATTACAGGAAAGGGTTCATCGTTATGAGATCAAAAGAGATGGAGGAGTTTGAGAAGGAAGCAGGGTATATTTTTAAGGACAAGTCATTGCTGGCAACGGCATTGACCCACAGCTCATACTCCAATGAAAAGAAAATGAAAAAGACACAGTGCAATGAGAGACTGGAGTTTCTGGGAGATGCTGTGCTGGAGCTGGTATCCAGTGAGTTTATTTTCCGCAGCCATCCGGACATGCCGGAGGGAGAGATGACCAAGACCAGAGCGAGCTATGTCTGTGAACCGACGCTGGCACTTTGCGCCAGAGAGATTCATCTGGGGGATTATCTGCGTCTGGGAAAGGGCGAGGAGCTTACCGGAGGCAGGCAGAGAGATTCTGTGCTGTCGGATGCTCTGGAGGCGACCATCGGAGCTGTCTACATGGACGGGGGCTTTGAGCCGGCCAAACGATATATCGAGGAGCATATTCTGAAGGATATAGATAATAAAAAACTCTTTTATGACAGTAAGACATTTCTGCAGGAGATCGTCCAGCGCCATGAGGGTGATACGCTGGAATATAAACTGATCGGGGAGAGCGGACCGGATCACCATAAGGAATATCAGGCTGCCGTATTTGTCAATGGCAGACAGATATCCACCGGGACAGGTCAGACCAAAAAGAAAGCAGAGCAGTCTGCGGCCTATGAGGCCATACTGATCTTAAAAAGAGAGGCGGACGGACGCCAATAGTCACAGGGAGAACATAGATGTATTTAAAAAGTCTGGAAGTGCATGGTTTTAAATCATTTGCCAATAAATTGTTATTTGAATTTCATAATGGTATTACGGCTATTGTAGGACCAAACGGAAGTGGAAAGAGCAATGTTGCCGATGCCGTGCGGTGGGTACTGGGTGAGCAGAGTGCCAAGCAGCTTCGTGGAGCCAAGATGGAGGATATCATCTTTGCGGGAACGGAGCTTCGTAAGCCTCTGGGATATGCCTATGTAGCCATTACCATCAGCAACGAGGATCATAAGCTCAATGTACCGTATGAGGAGGTCACCATTGCCAGAAGAGTGTATCGTTCCGGCGAGAGCGAGTACCTCTTAAATGGCGCATCCTGCCGTCTGCGTGACATTCAGGAGCTGTTGTTTGATACCGGTATCGGTAAGGAGGGCTATTCCATTATCGGACAGGGACAGATCGACAAGATCCTGAGTGGTAAGCCGGAGGAGAGGCGTGAGCTTTTTGACGAGGCTGCCGGTATTGTGAAGTTCAAAAAGAGAAAGGCTGCAGCAGAGAAAAACCTGGCAGAGGAGCAGCAGAATATGGTCCGTATCGAGGATATTCTGTCGGAGCTGGAAAAACAGGTAGGACCACTGGAGAAGCAGTCGGAGAAGGCACATGAATATCTGATCTATCGTGATGAGCTTCGTAATCTGGATGTCAATATCTTTTTGATGGAGTATGATCAGATTCATGCGGAGATGGAAGAGGTGTCCCAGAAACAGGACATTGCTTCCGGTGATCTGGAACAGGCCAAAAAGGATTTTGAAGAGACAAAGGCGGAATATGCCCAGGTGGAGGAGGTCCTGGAAAAGCACAACCAGAGTCTGGAGGAGCATAAGGAACGCCTGACCAATTCCCGAGTATCCTTAAATGAGCAGGAGGGAAATGTCCGGGTGCTTCAGGAGCAGATCCGGAGTGCCAGCCAGAATGAGGAGCATTATAAAGAGCGTCTGGAAAATCTGCAAAAATCCATGGATCAGGCAAAGGAGGAAAAGGCAGGATATCAGGAGAAACAGGATGCCTTTGACGAGCGCCTTGCCGGAATCCGTAAGGAGCAGGATGAAATGAAGGAACGTCTTGCACAGACCTCCGGACAGATCGCATCCACAGAGAAAGAGATTGCAGATCGCAATAACGATATTCTGACGGCAATGAGCCAGACCACAGAGATCAAAACAGAGCAGCAGAAATATGAAACACAGCTGGAACAGATCAATGTAAAACGTGCAGAAATGACCCAGAAGGTTTTGAAAAATAAATCCGAAGCGGCAGGTCTGCAGGAAACCATGGAGCAGCAAAAAGCAATTCTGTCCGATATTTCGGACAAGATCGAAGGAATGGATGCCAACAATGCGGAGATACGCAATGCATTAAAGCGTCTTTCCGAACGGAGTCAGGAGCTGGAAAAAGAGCACCGGGATACCCAGCAGAAGTTTCATATGGCAAACTCCCGTCTCAATTCCCTGAAGAATATGACGGAGCGTTATGAAGGCTTTGGCCAGAGTATCCGCCGTGTGATGGAGCAGAAGGAGCATAATCCGGGCATCATTGGTGTTGTTGCAGACATTATCCGGGTGGAAAAGGATTATGAGATCGCGATCGAGACGGCACTTGGTGGCAGTATCCAGAACATTGTCACAGACAATGAACAGACTGCCAAAGCGATGATCGCACTGTTAAAAAAGAACCGCTACGGTCGTGCCACCTTCCTTCCGCTGACCAATATATCCGGTCGTGTTGTAAATCAGGCACAGAATATATTGAGAGAGCCTGGGGTTGTAGGCTTTGGTTCTTCTCTGGTGCATGCAGAGGCGAAGTTTGACCAGCTGATCGAATATCTTCTGGGCAGGTTTGTGGTGGTAGATCATATTGATAATGCCATCGCTCTTGCCAGAAAGTATAAACATTCCCTTCGGATCGTAACGAAGGAGGGAGAGCTCTTAAATCCGGGCGGTTCCATGTCCGGTGGAGCTTATAAAAACAACAATAACCTTCTGGGACGCCACCGTGAGATGGAAAATCTCGAAAAGGAAGTGGAGGCGCAGAGAGAGAGAATGCGCGGTATCCTGAGGGAGCAGGAGGAAGGGCGTAAAGAGGCCGAGGAGCAGCAGAAGGCCATCGAAAAGAACCGCAGCATCCGTCAGGAGCTGATCCTGCAGCAAAATACAGCCAAGATCAATTACGACAGAGCAAGGGGAGATTTCCTGCAGAATCAGAATGAGCTGGAGCAGATCCGTCTGGACAGCCAGGGAATCGAGAGTACAAAAGCAGAGCTGCAGCAGCAGCTGGATGATCTGAAAGCGAGCATCAGCGACAGCGAGAGCCGCAGCAAGGAGAATGAGACATATCTGGAGGAGCTGAATCACCGCTTGGAAGAGCTTCGTGAGGAGGAAAAGGAGCTTACGGAGAAGAACAACGAGTATACTCTGAAAATCTCTACGGAGATTCAGAGCAATGAATTTGTGGCTCAGAATATTACCCGTATCAATGAGACGATGGAACAGCTGATGTCAGAGCTTGCCGGAATCCGGTCGGACAGCAGACAGGCAGAGAACCTCATGCAGGAAAAACAGCAGGAGATCGAGAAGGCAAAGCAGCAGATCGAGGATACGGCGGGAGAGATCACGCAGCTGGAGGAAACGATCCGTCAGGAGACGGAGCAGAAGGACGAGCTTTCCAGACAGCATAAAGACTTCATTGATAAGAGAGAAGGTCTTTCAGACAAGATCAATGAGCTGGATAAAGAGTGCTTCCGTCTGAATAATCAGAAGGAAAAGATGGAGGAGAGGATCAACTCCCGGACTACATATATGTGGGAGCAGTACGAGCTGACCTATCATGGCGCGGAGGAGCTTCGGACCAATACCGAGCTTTCCATGCCGCAGATGAAGCAGGAGATCAGCTCCTTAAAATCCAAGATCAAGGCACTGGGAGATGTCAATGTCAATGCCATCGAGCAGTATCAGGATGTGCTGGAGCGTTACACCCAGTTAAAGACACAGCATGATGATCTGATCAAGGCGGCAGGTGTACTTGAGGGGATCATTAATGAGCTGGACGAGTCCATGCGAAAGCAGTTTGCCGAGCAGTTTGCCGAGATCCGGGAACGTTTCGATAAGGTATTTAAGGAGCTTTTCGGTGGAGGCCGTGGTACTTTGGAGCTTCTGGAGGAGGAAGATATCCTGACGGCAGGCATCAAGATCGTTGCACAGCCACCGGGAAAAAAGCTTCAGAATATGATGCAGCTTTCCGGTGGAGAGAAGGCACTGACGGCTATTGCACTGTTATTTGCAATTCAGAGTCTGAAGCCTTCCCCGTTCTGTCTGCTGGACGAGATCGAGGCGGCACTGGACGATTCCAACGTAGACCGTTATGCCCAGTATCTTCATAAGCTGACGAAGGACACCCAGTTTATTGTGATCACCCATCGTCGAGGCACGATGAATGCGGCAGATATCCTGTATGGTATCACCATGCAGGAGAAGGGCGTTTCTACACTGGTATCCGTAAATCTTCTGGATGAGAAGGATGTTGTAAATTAATTATTGGAAGGACAGGTTCATTTATATGGGATTTTTTGACAGATTAAAAAGCGGTCTGACAAAGACCAGAGATAATTTTGTATCAGGAATCGATTCTCTTTTCAGCGGTTTCTCGGAGATTGATGATGATTTTTATGAGGAGCTGGAGGAGATCCTGATCATGGCGGATATCGGTGTGACTACCACCGACAGGATCATCGAGGATCTTAAGGAAAAGGTTAAGGAGCAGAAGATCAAAGAGGTTTCCGTATGCCGGGAGCTTCTGATGGATACCATAAAGCAGCAGATGCAGGTGGATGAGACGGCATATGAGTTTGAGCACAAGACATCTGTAGTATTGATGATCGGTGTCAACGGTGTTGGAAAAACTACTTCTGTAGGAAAACTTGCCGGTCAGTTAAAGGCTCAGGGCAAAAAGGTGATCCTGGCGGCAGCAGATACCTTCCGTGCGGCAGCTATCGAGCAGCTGACGGAGTGGTCCAACCGTGCCGGTGTGGAGATCATTGCCGGACAGGAGGGCGGAGATCCCGCTTCTGTTGTTTTTGATGCGGTCAATGCCGCAAAGGCGAGAAAGGCAGACGTGCTGATCTGTGATACCGCAGGACGTCTTCACAATAAAAAGAACCTGATGGAGGAGCTTCGCAAGATCAACCGCATTATTGAGCGGGAGTTCCCGGAGGCATATCGGGAGACACTGATCGTATTGGATGGAACCACAGGCCAGAATGCACTGGTACAGGCAAAGCAGTTTGCGGAGGTTGCGGATATTTCCGGAATCGTGCTGACAAAGCTGGATGGAACGGCCAGAGGCGGTATTGCGATCGCCATTCAGTCGGAGATGAATATTCCGGTGAAATATATCGGTATCGGAGAGCAGATCGACGATCTGCAGAAGTTCGATGCGGACAAGTTTGTGGATGCCCTGTTTGAGAGACAGGATGGGGAAGATGAGGAATAAACAGGCGACAGCCTGTATCATAATATATGACGGCCGTGGAGTACGGCAGAAAAGATAAGAAAGGCATGGTGATTTACATGATGACATTGGAAAGTTTTGAGGAGGCAGCGGAAAAGGTAAAAGAGGTTACGCTTCCTACCAATTTGATCTATAGCGATTATTTTTCAGAGATGACCGGCAATAAGGTATATTTAAAGCCGGAGAATCTGCAGAATACAGGAGCATATAAGGTAAGAGGTGCTTACTATAAGGCAAGCACGCTGACCGAGGAGGAACTGGCACATGGACTGATCACAGCATCTGCGGGCAATCATGCGCAGGGTGTTGCCAATGCGGCAAAGCTGTTTGGTACAAAGGCAGTGATCGTTATGCCTACCACAACCCCTCTGATCAAGGTAAACCGCACCAGAAGCTACGGTGCAGAGGTTGTGCTGTATGGCGGCGTTTATGACGAGTCTTATCAGAAGGCACTGGAGATTGCCGAGGAGCGCAACATGACATTTGTGCATCCGTTCAATGATCTTGCAGTGGCAACGGGACAGGGGTCTATCGCAATGGAGATATTTAAGGAGCTGCCGACAGTGGATATCATTCTCGTGCCGATTGGTGGCGGCGGACTGGCTGCCGGAGTATCCACTCTGGCCAAAATGCTGAATCCGAACATTCAGGTGATCGGTGTGGAGCCGGCTAATGCAGCCTGCATGAAGGCATCCCTGAAAGCTGGAAAGGTTGTTTCCCTGCCAAGTGCTGTGACCATTGCAGACGGTACTGCCGTAAAGACGCCGGGAGACATTGTATTCCCGTATATCCAGAAGAATCTGGACGATATCATTACCGTAGAGGATGAGGAGCTTATCGTAAACTTCCTGGATGTCGTGGAAAATCACAAGATGGTTGTGGAAAACTCCGGTCTTTTGACGGTTGCAGCCCTGAAACATTTAAACTGCAAGGATAAGAGAGTTGTGTCTATCCTTAGTGGCGGTAATATGGATATCATTACCATGTCTTCTGTGGTACAGCATGGACTGATCGAGAGAGGCCGTGTATTTACCGTGTCTGTACAGCTTCCGGATCGTCCGGGCGAGCTGGTCAATGTAGCCAATGTTATTGCGCAGCTTAAGGGAAATGTCATCCGTCTGGAGCACAACCAGTTTGTCAGCATCAACCGGAATGCCGCAGTAGAGTTAAAGATCACTTTAGAGGCATTTGGCCACGAGCACAAGCAGCAGATCGTGGATGCGCTGAAGGAAAAAGGATATGATCCAAAGCTGGAAAATCCAACCAGTCTTTACTAATTACAAAAATACTGCAATAATAAGAGGGTAGAGAAATCAGATTATCTGAAATATAAATACCGCACATGATACAGGTGTGCAGAAAAGAGGAGAGCATGTCAGAACAGAATTTTGGTCAGGAACTATTGCATACACCCGGCGGTGTCCGGGATATTTACGGCGCAGAATGTGCCAGCCGTTTGAAGATACAGCAGGAGCTTCATCAGGTCATGATCTCCTATGGATTTCGTGATATCCAGACACCAACCTTTGAATACTTCGATATATTCAGCAAGGAAAAGGGTTCCGTACAGTCCCAGGCAATGTTTAAATTTTTTGACCGGGGCAATAACACCCTTGTACTCCGGCCGGATATCACACCGGCGATCGCGCGCTGTGTATCAAAGTATGACAGAGAGGAAGAAATGCCGATCCGTCTGTGTTACATGGGCAATACCTTTGTAAATACCACACCTTACAAGGGAAAGCTCCAGGAGGTGACACAGCTTGGAGCCGAGCTTTTCAATGATACCAGCTCCGATGCGGATGCTGAGATGGTGGTACTTACGATTGAATGTCTGTTAAAGAGCGGTCTGCAGGAGTTCCAGCTGGAGATCGGACACGCAGATCTGCTGCGGGGACTGGTGGAGGAAGCAGGATTTTCCGCTGCGGAGGCAGAGGAGCTGTTCACACTGATCGAGAGTAAGAACTTCTTTGGTGTGGAGGAGCTTCTGGACCGCCTGACTGTGGCAAAG
>CADAKW010000020.1 GCA_902788645.1 uncultured Lachnospiraceae bacterium | reverse complement strand
GACAACCTCGTATTAAAGGTCGTATCCGAGATTCACGATCCGGTTACCACCACAGACGAGCTGATCCCATCCGGCGAGACATCCTCCTTCCGTTCCAACCCTCTGGGTCTGGCAGAGTTTACACTTTCCCGTAAGGATCCTGCCTATGTAGGACGCGCCAAAGAGGTTCAGGCGGCTGAGAAGGCCCGTGTCGCAGGAGAGGATATCTTTGCAGCACTCCCTGAGGTAGAAGAGGTATTTAACACCATCAACGGTACCTTTAAGGTATCTCCGCAGGAGACACAGATCGGTTCTACGATCTTTGCTGTCAAGCCGGGTGATGGTTCTGCCAGAGAGCAGGCTGCTTCCTGCCAGAAGGTACTGGGTGGCTTCGCCAATATTGCCAACGAGTACGCAACCAAGAGATATCGTTCCAACCTGATCAACTGGGGTATGCTTCCATTCCTGTATCAGGGTGAGCTTCCATTTGAGAACGGAGATTATCTCTTCATTAAGGATATCAAAAAGGCTATTGAGGAGAAGAACGATACCATTAAGGCCTATGTGGTAAACAAGGGCATGAAGGAGTTCGAGCTTCACCTTGGTAACCTCACAGATGATGAGCGTGATATCATTGAGAAGGGCTGCCTGATCAATTATTACCGCTCCCAGATGTAATGATCATCTGCTTTAGGCAAGATATATATATTTATAACTAAAACACAGCTCCTGGAATTTTCGGTTTTCGAGAGTGATCTTTAATAATTATTTTCGAGGATCATAGGAAATTTCAGGAGTTTTCTTTTTGCGGGAAATGTCCGCTGCAAAACAAGTCTGTTTTTTATTCTGTTGATTGTGTACATATTTTTCCTCTTAAATCATCAAAATGCACAAGGCAATTTTCACAACGGCAAATTTTTATGAGACAAAATCATCATTTTTCAGCATCATTTTCAGCAGTGTTTCCGTCTTGTCAGAGACCTGTAATTCTGATAATCTTTTAGGCAGGAAGTGACAGAAAATGGAACCCGGAATAAATTCTCTGTTTGTTATCTATATATTCTCCGTTGATCAGTTTCTTCTATTGTTCGGATCTGAACAACTCCCATGATGCTTATCAGCATTTGTTCATTTATCTCAGTAGAAAACTGTATGTCATTTGTCAAAACAGGACACACATTATTGGAAAGCTGTTTGCGTACAAACTGGCATATTCTGTCACTTCTTATATTATAACAATCATTTGTAATATATAGAAAGGTATGGTTTATTTATCTATGAAAAAATCCAAACTTAGTTATGAGGAATTTGTCAGCCGGCTCCGGTGTCGGCTTTATGAGATCATTCCGGAAGACCTGAACATGGAGGTCAACCCGGTGCTTAAGAATAATTCAGTCCATCTGGACAGCCTGATATTATTCCGGGACAGCTGTGGCTGTTCCCCAAGCTTTTATCTGCAGGATTATTATAACCGTTATATTCACGGAGAAGATATTGATGTCCTTGCAGAAAGTATCTATGACCGATGGATGGAATTTGCCGACGGCTCAGAAAATATGATTCCCGATCTTTCCTTTGAGCATTGCCATGATTTTATTGTTTACCGTCTGGTCAATGCCTCCAAAAATAATGAAATCCTGAAGGGGATTCCCTATATTCCGTTTTTTGACCTTGCCATCGTGTTTTATTATGTGATCAACAGCGATATCAACGGTATCCAGAGTCTGCGGATCACCACAGCCATTATGGAACGCTGGGGACTGACGACGCAGGAGCTTTTTGATCTGGCGCAGGAAAACACCCCGCGGTTATTTCCGGAAAGCTTCCGGACCATGCAGGATTACGCTAAACAGTTTACCTGTTCTTATGGAGTTTCCGACATTGATCTGCCACCGGAGCAGTCCCTTTATATCCTGACCAACAGCAATGGCATCAACGGGGCATCTGTCTGGCTGTATCCCGGCGTTTTAGACAAGGTGGGAGAGCAGCTTGGCGAGCATTTTTACATTCTGCCCAGCAGTACCCATGAATTGCTGATCATCCGCGAACAGTTAGGTTTTGCGCCTCCTGAACTGCTGAGAATGGTCTTTCATGTCAACCGGGAATGTGTAGATCCGGAAGAATTCTTGTCAGACAATGTCTATTATTATGATACCGAAAAAAAAGCCCTCAAAATGATCTCTACTGACGATCCCGCTCAAAATGGGACTTTACAGAACGAATAGAATCCCTTACTATAAGATAGAATAGAATCCCCCTGAGGGATAAGCGAAAGGATGAGTGAAATGAAAGTAGCAATTATTATGGGTTCCACCAGTGACCTTTCAAAGGTCGAGCCGGCTGTCGGCATCTTAAAGGACTATGGCGTAGAGGTAAAGGTCCGCTGTCTGTCCGCACACCGCGCTCATGAAGGACTCTCAGCATTTGTTAACGAATGTAACGAGGATGGCACCGAGGTGATCATCACAGCCGCAGGAATGGCTGCTGCCCTCCCCGGCGTCGTTGCCTCCCAGACGGTACTTCCTGTGATCGGCGTTCCTCTGTCCGGATCCGTTCTTGACGGTATGGACGCTTTGATGTCCATCGTTCAGATGCCATCCGGTATCCCGGTAGCCACCGTAGCCATCAACGGAGCCAAAAATGCCGCTTATCTGGCACTGCAGATCATGGCTGTCAGCCATGCAGAGATCCGCACAAAGCTTCTGGCAGAGCGTAAGGACATGGAAGAGAATGCTATGAAAACCAATGAGGAAGTTATGGCAAAATTCCAATAAAAACAGTATCATCCAAATAAAAAGGCGTATCATCAATATTCATGATGCGTCTTTTCTAGATAATAAACAGAAAGGAAGGAACTCAATGTTATCAAAAGATCAGAGACGTGAGCGTGCCGAACACTGGCATCACTATATTTTAAATAATTATTCAGACGTTATTGAAGAACAGGCAAAAAAGACTGTCATACACGATGAAATCGCAGCCTTTGAAGTACCTTCCGGGATTACAACAAAATTCTTTGTTGTTGATTCTTTTACAAATGACAGTACAATAACTGCGCTTCAGAAGAATGAGCGTACCTGCGTTTTAAATTTTGCCAGTTACTGCAATCCCGGCGGAGGATTTCTAAATGGTGCAACCGCACAGGAAGAAACCCTGTGTGCACAGTCGACATTATATGAAGTTCTCATTCGGCAAATGCAAAACTTTTACGAGAAAAACAGAACCGCAAGAAATAATTCTCTTTATTCGAACCGCAGACTTTTCAGCCCCGAGATAACATTCTTTGATCAGAATCAAAACCCGGTTGGAACAGCAAATGTCATTACATGCGCAGCACCTAATTTCCGTGCTGCAACACACAAAGGGATTTCTTCGAGTATTTGCAATAATGAATTAAAAAAGAGGGTAGAAGCCGTCTTAAATACCGCAGCAAGATCCGGATGTTCCACATTAATACTCGGTGCCTTTGGCTGTGGCGTTTTTGGAAATGATCCAAAAATTGTCAGTGATGCTTTTTTTACTTTGTTACAGTCAGATTATAAAAACGTATTTGAGAAAGTAATTTTTGCCATTCCCGGAAAAGGAAAGATCAATCACGATGCGTTTGAATGTACATTTCATGCTTTAATATAAAACAAGCTGTAGAATTTGCTGTAGATTGAGTACAGACTACCTGCCATGTGGTATAGTATTATTATCTTGGAGATGATGGTTTAATGAAAAATGGTTTTATTGTACATGATTCTATGAAAACACAGGAAATTTTTGAAGGCTCCGAAAATAAATTTTTTATTTCGGTTAATGGCACAGGATATCTTGTGAAAGACTCATCCTTTAATCAGAAACGCAAACAGATGTCATTAGCTCCGTTTTGCGAATATGTCGGCAGTAACTTCATTCGATACAGCGGTTTACTAAAGTGTCATGAAACATATCTTGGAAAGTATTGTGAACGAGATGTTGTCATTTGCAAGGATTTATTTAAAATAGTATATTTCAATCATTTAGAGACTTGCAGCAAGCAAATATCGGAACCGATCTTGGAGAGAAATTATATACTTATTCAGATGTTTTATATGTTTTGCATAGAAAAGCTGAGTTAGAGGATTCACAGTTAGATGATTTCAAACGATCATTTTGGCTTATGTTTCTTTTCGATGCTATTCTTGGAAATCGGGACAGGCACGGAGGTAATTGGGGATTCGTTAAAAAGAATGGAGTTACAAAGCTAGCACCTGTTTTTGATAATGGATCCAGTCTGTTTCCAGATGTAAATCTGGAAATTTGGAATTCTAAGGATTTTATTAAGGAGCGGGTATATCATATGCCGGGATCACTATTTAAAATTTGGAGACCGGGCGTTACTCATCGTCCAATGCGAACAAACTATTATGAAATAATATCAAAATACTCCGATGAATTTCAGCAAGAACTAGACGAAGTGAGAAACTTAGATTTCAATCTTATCATGCTGCAGGCTTTGAAAGATGTACCATCCTTTTGTTATGATTGGTTTAAGACAATATCAAAATTCCGTTTTGAGTGCTTAATAATGAATCGTGATTTTGAAGATGTTTGGGAGGAGTATCAAAATGATTGGAACAACAACTTTTAATTGCATTTCTTTCGAAAGATACGCATATTTATTTTGTCAAATCAAACAGCTTGATCTTAACTGGTGTATTGGTCGTTTGTTTGAGCAGAAAAATGATGCCGAGGAATGTCAGTATGTTTTTGATATTTGGCAGGATACTATCTCTGATGAAGTTCTTCGATATATGGCACTTCCCGGTATTGGTCTTGAACAAAGAAAGTCTGTATATCTAAGAACTGATGAGCGGCTTCCTTACTTCATAGAATGCAGTGCCCCAAGAAATAATCGTTCTGACCGCTTCTGGTTTCTGCAAAATATGAAGATGGAGTATATGGGAGTAGGGTATAATGATCCGTTTGAATATATGATCCGTTCCCGTGCTATCACGCAACACACAAACTGTTATCTTGGTAGATCAAAAGATGATCTATTCGACGCGGAGCGTGCCAGAAATGATGATGAATTTTGGAAACAGCATCTTCCCAATTTAGACGAGAAACCATGGAATGTTTATCATCTTGCAGAACCACTATTTAAAGAAGTGGATTACTCCTTTATCATATTGAATCAATACGGTAATAAAATACAGTATCATCGCTAAGGAGAAGATGAGGTCAGAACCAATGGAAGCACTGGCTTTCTGGTATCTCAGGCAAACAAAAAGGTCAAAACCAGTGTTTTGTTTTTGGCTTTACGTTACAAGCATTTTTCTATGCGCTAAACTAAAAAGAGGCGAGCAAGCACTCACCTCTGCAGTAACGCACCTAAAGGGACTCGAACCCCCGCCACATGGTTCCGGAAACCACTGCTCTATCCACTGAGCTATAGGTGCTGGCCATCATCTGTAAATCACAGACAACATTTAGAATATATCATATTTTATCAGCAAGGTCAAGTTTTTGATTGTATTGCAATTTTTATTCGAAAGGAAGAGTGTAAAGTGAAGTTATATATTGGTGACCTTCATTTTGGTCATGAAAATGTCATCCGCTTTGATGATCGTCCATTTGCCAATGTCCGGGAAATGGATTCAACAATGATACAATTATGGAATCATCGTGTCACCAAGGAGGATGAGGTATATATTCTTGGCGATTTTGCCTATCGCAGTGAAAAGCTATTTGTCTGGTATTTAAAGCAGCTTACCGGTAGGAAACATCTGATCATAGGAAATCACGATCAGAAGCTTTTAAAGGATCCTGCTGCCATGAGCTGTTTTGATTCTGTTGAATATTATATGGATCTGGTGGATCAAAAAAGAAGAGTGATCCTTTGCCATTATCCGATGGCAGAATGGAACGGCTTTTACCGGGGATCCTATCATATTTACGGACATATCCATCAGAAAACGGACGGTGCATATCAATACATGAAACAGTTTGACCATGCCCTCAACGCCGCTGCCTGTATCAACAATTACATCCCCTGCTCTCTGGAGGAATTGATCCGGAATAATCAGCTTTTCAAAGAACAAAACTGCATCTGTGGTGAGAATGAATAACGAGCAAACAATACATCTATCGACAATTTTCAGTGTATAGGAAAATGCTCGTAGCGTAGAGGGAAGCCAACGAGAATTGCGAAGCAATTCTTGGAGGGCAAAACGCTGGTTTTGCCCTTTTTCATCTCGTCAAAAATTTGTATTCCCCCCACCATTGTGATATACTGATAAGATGCAAATAATGTCATGAAAGGATGTCTCAGATTATGCCGGCAAAGTATAAAAAATTCATACTCTTGTTTTCTTTGGGGATTATATTAATTGGTTTCGGGACATTCTCTATGATTTCTCCGGATCTTCATATTTCGTTCCATAAGCAGACCACCAAAGATGCTGCCAGAGTCGCAAGCTTCGGTGCGATCCATTCTCTGGACGGCAAATCAGAGGGAAATATCCGTCAGGAGCTGGATACCCTGGTGCAGCGTTATTATACCGCCAAGCAGCAGGTTGACATGGACACGATCGCGGACTGCGTCAGCAATGTCGGTCATATTGATGAAAAAAAGCTTATGACAGAGGCCGAATATGTAGAGGGCTACCGCAACATCAACTGCAAGATCCTGGACGGTGCCACCAGTGGGGCTTACAGGGTTTATGTCTATTATGATGTAAAGATCTTTGATATTGACACACTTATTCCGTCGCTGAATGCCCTTTATATTAAGCAGAACGATCAGGGCAGTTTCAAAATATATCTGGATACCTTAAAATCCGGTGAACAGAAATATATTGACAAGCTGGACAGCAGTAAGCAGGTACAGGAGCTGGTCACATCCGTGCAGAATCAGCTGGAAACCGTGATCAGCCAGGACAGCGAAAGAAAAGGATCAGAAATTATGGCAGTTAGAATTAATAAATATCTCAGTGAAGCGGGAGTTTGTTCCCGCAGGGAAGCAGATCGTATGCTGGAGCAGGGCAGGATCTGTATTGACGGCATTCCGGCTCTGCCCGGACAGAAGGTCGAAGAGGGACAGACAGTAACCGTCGATGGCAAAACCATCCACAAAGAGGAGGAGGAGATATTCCTTGCCTTTTACAAGCCCCGTGGAATTGTCTGCACCACAGCAGAATCCGAAAACGGAGAAAAGATTGTCAATGTGGTGGATTATATCAATTATCCAAAGCGTGTTTACCCCGTGGGACGTCTTGACCAGAACTCCGAGGGTCTTTTACTCCTGACCAATCAGGGAGAGATGATGGAAAAGATTCTGCGAAGCCGTTACGGTCACGAAAAGGAATATTTTGTCCGTGTAAACCGCAAAATAACACCGGAGTTTTTACGAAAAATGTCTGAGGGTGTGGAGATCCTTGATACCGTCACCAAGCCCTGCAATGTATGGCAGGAGGACGAAAAGAGTTTTCATATCATTCTGACTCAGGGGCTGAACCGTCAGATCCGCCGGATGTGTGAGGCTCTGGATTACCGCGTCACCATGCTGCGCCGGGACCGCGTGGTCAACATCACACTGGACGGTCTGATCAAAGGACGTTACCGCAGACTGACACCGCAGGAAGTCCATGAATTAAAAGAAATCTGTATCTCCGGAAAGAAAGGGCAATAATATGATAGATCAGAAAAAACATATGCAGGATTTAGTACAGCAGCTCAACGAGGCGGCCGCTGTGTATTATCAGGGCAAGGATGAGATCATGAGCAATTATGATTACGACCGCCTTTACGATGAGCTGGCTGCTCTGGAAAAAGAGACAGGCATCATTCTGGCAGGCAGTCCTACCCAGCGTGTAGGATACGAGGTGTTAAGCGAGCTTCCCAAGGAGACCCATGCAGCTCCCATGCTTTCTCTGGACAAGACCAAAAGTGTCGATGACCTTGCCGCATGGCTGGAGGGACAGACGGGTCTTCTGTCCTGGAAAATGGACGGACTCACCATTGTGCTGACCTATGAAAACGGAACGCTCCAAAGGGCTGTCACCCGTGGAAACGGTCAGGTGGGAGAAGTCATCACCAACAACGCCCGCACCTTTACAAATATCCCTTTAACTGTCCCATATCAAGGACAAATGATCCTTCGTGGAGAAGCTGTAATTTCCTATTCCGAGTTCCGGAAGATCAATGAAACTCTGCCGGAGGAGGAGCAGTACAAAAATCCGCGAAATCTCTGCAGCGGCTCCGTCCGCCAGCTGAATAACGAGATCACCGCCAAACGGAATGTATCCTTCTTTGCCTTTGCTCTGGTGCAGGCAGAGGATGTGGATTTTCATAACTCTCAGGAGGAAAAATTCCTGTTTCTCAAAGACCAGGGCTTTGATGTGGTGGAATACCAGCGGGTCACTTCGGAGACATTACCTGCTGCCGTCCAGAACTTTGCCGACAAGATTCCCCATAATGATTTTCCTTCGGATGGTCTTGTGCTTTTGATGGACGACATTGCATACGGTGAGGGACTTGGCATGACCGCCAAATTTCCGCGAAACGCCATGGCATTCAAATGGGCAGATGAAACGGCAGACACCACCCTGCTGGAGATCGAATGGAGTGCCTCCCGTACCGGTCTGATCAACCCGGTAGCCATCTTTGAACCGGTAGAGCTGGAAGGAACCACCGTGAGCCGTGCCAGCGTTCACAACATCAGTATTGTACACCAGCTGGAGCTTGGCATCGGCGATACGATCCAGGTATATAAAGCCAATATGATCATTCCGCAGATTGCCGAGAATCTCACCCGGAGCGGAAGGCTGACGATTCCGGATACCTGTCCGGTCTGCGGCCACCCTGCCGTGATCCATCACGAAAATGACGCTGAGGTGCTTTTCTGTGAAAACCCAGAGTGTCTTGCCAAAAAGATCAAATCCCTGACTCTGTTTGTAAGCCGTGACGCCATGAATATCGATGGACTCTCCGAGGCAACCATCGAGAAATTTTTATCCATGGGTATGCTTCATGAGCTGGCAGATCTGTACCATTTATCGGACTATCGCGATACCATTGTCAATATGGATGGCTTCGGCGAGAAATCCTACAATAAACTGATCACTGCTTTGGAAAACTCCCGCCAGACCACCCTTGCAAAGTTTATCTACAGTCTCGGCATTTCAAATATCGGACTGTCCAATGCAAAGATGATCTGCAATGCGCTTGGAAACGATCTGGAGCATATCCGCCATGCCACCGTCGAAGAGCTCACGGATATTGACGGAGTGGGAGAGGTGATCGCCCGAAGCTTTGTGGACTATTTTGCCTCACCGGAGCACAATAAGACCGTGGATGATCTGCTGCAGGAGATCACTTTTGAAACTGTGCAGACTGACAGCCGTGCACAGGATCTGTCGGGTCTGGTATTTGTCATCACCGGCTCTCTGAATCATTTTGAAAACCGCAGTGCTCTGAAGGAGACGATTGAAAATGCAGGTGGAAAGGTAACCGGCAGCGTCACCAAAAATACCTCCTACCTGATCAATAATGATATTGCCAGCACCTCCTCCAAAAATAAAAAGGCAAAAGAGCTTGGAGTGCCTATTATTACAGAGGAGCAGGCAATAGAACAGTTCGGGCTGTCTTGACAGAATATAAAATATCTGCAACAATAATAGGTACTCCTTTTGGGTACGACCCTCAGGAGGAGTGATTTTGCAGTTACGAGAAAAGAGGAGTTGTATATGCCAATTAAGGTTCAGAATGATCTTCCGGCAAAGAAGATCATGGAAAATGAAAATATCTTTATTATGAATGAAACAAGGGCCAGCACTCAGAATATCCGCCCCCTTCAGATTGCGATCCTCAATCTGATGCCCCTGAAGGAGGACACGGAGATCCAGATGATGCGGAGCCTTTCCAATACACCTCTTCAGCTGGAGGTCACTTTTCTGACCACCGCCAGTTACATCGGCAAAAATACACCTGCCAGCCACTTAAATCAGTTTTATCAGACCTTTGATGATGTAAAGGACAAAAACTTTGACGGGCTGATCATCACCGGAGCTCCGGTAGAACAGATGGAGTATGAGGAGGTTCAGTACTGGGAAGAGCTGACCCATATTATGGACTGGTCCAAAACAAACGTGACCTCCACCCTTCATATCTGCTGGGGAGCACAGGCAGGACTTTACTATCATTACGGCATTCCAAAATATCTGCTGCCACAGAAGGCCTTTGGTATCTTCGAACACCGTGTTCACCACCGCAAGATTCCATTACTCCGCGGCTTTGATGATGTTTTCTGGGCACCACATTCCCGCAATACAGGCGTAGACAGCAAGGCGATCGCCGCCTGTGACGATCTGCTGCTTCTGGCAGATTCTCCTGAGGTGGGAGAGCTGATCCTGATGGCACAGGACGGCAGACAGATCTTTGTTCTGGGTCATCTGGAATATGACCGCCTGACACTGGACAAGGAGTATAAGCGGGATATTGCCAAGGGCATTGATATCGCACTTCCGGAGAATTATTATCCAAATAACGATCCGGAGCAGAAACCGCTCCTTCGCTGGCGCGGTGCAGCCAACGCTATGTACAGTAACTGGATCAATTATTATGTTTATCAGGAGACTCCGTTTGAGTTTATCAATACAAAGAAAGTGTTATCAAAGCATCAGAAAAGGAGGTAGCTGTTATGGGGAGCAGTATCGATTACAAGTTAGACAAGATTGTAGATTATTTATACCGCAAACGGAACAAGATCGCACGGGACATTACCGTAGACGCCAGGAGACGGGCATTTCAGTTTGAGCTGACACTGTCAAAGTCGGATTATACCACGATCACGATCAATTCCAATCGTACATATATTCTGACCATGCCACGCTCATCCATGCTTCCGGAGGATGAAAATATGTCTTATCTGAAGGATATGCCATTTTCCGAGAAGATGGCTCTGGTGGACGCCTGGGGTGAGTTAAAAATGCGTCTGAACCGCACGATCGCAAGGGACGGCAATCTCGGTCTTACCTTTGATGAGACGGAGCAGCCAAAGGATTCCTCTTCCGGAGAAAAGACAGAGTGATCCCCCCGGATAGAAGCAGTCCCGACAGGTAGATGGTACAAAATATCATCCCTGCCACCGCAAGATATAAAATAGCATAACGATGAGGACAGCAGCTGCCAAACCATTGGTAGCTGCTTTTTGCTGCAATGGCACCGGGAATCAGCCAAAGTCCCGGCAAAAGGATCCCACGAACAGCATCGAATTCCTCCCCTGTTCTCCGGGAAGCATCCTCTGTCCGTAAATACGGTCTCAGATAAAACAGCTCCAGCACCACCTGCAAAAGCTGGCTTACCAGCAGTCCGATCAGATAAAGACGCATACCATAAACAGGAACCGCCCAAAGCAAAAACAGGATCCGTACTCCCAGACTGACCGCTGTGATCACAAAGGAGATATGTGTCTTTTTCATACCATTGATGATGCTGGTAAGAGCCGTTCCCAGATACAGAAACGGACAAAGCCACGACAGCGTCACCAGAAAATCGCCCGCCATTTCATTATGAAAGACCACCATCCCAAGCTCGTTTCCAAATACCATAAAAAATCCGGTACAAAGGATTCCCAAAAGCAGACAATAGCGTATGGAAAGGGAAATACTCCTGCGGATCATACGGATATCCCCGGCGGCATCTGCCTCGGCCACAGAAGGAACTAAAAGGACCGCAAGAGAATTTGTGATCGTCGAAGGAAACATAAGAAAAGAAAATGTCATGCCGGTCAGCACGCCATAAATGCTGAGTGCCTCTGAGTTGTTGCAGCCATATCGTTTTAACATTGCCGGCAGCAGAACGGTTTCCACACTGTTGAGAAAGGTAATAAAAAGTCTTGTGAGCGTGAGAGTAGAGGCAAGCCAGATCAGTGAACGGATTCCGGCACTGCAGCAATTTATCCTGTTACGTACAGATAATGACTGATTTCTATCCTTCGGTCCGGCAACAGCTTCGGTTTTGTATTGCTGCCGGCAGCAGCTTCCCCCTGCTCCTTTCCGGCAATGATTCCATAGCTTCCACACATTATAAATACAGGAACTGATCTCCCCGGCAGCAAGGCCCCATACAGCAATCCGGCAATTTTGTTCTACCGTGGCATTTGGCATCATAAAGAACGTCATTCCAAACACAAACAAAATACGAAAGAGCTGTTCCACCACCTGCGTCATAGCAGGAATCTTTGCATCCTGTATTCCGTAATAATACCCATTTATACACGCCCCCAGGCAGCAGAACGGAAAAAACACTGTCATAATCCGTAGGTATGGTGTCAGTGCCGGTTCCATCACAAAATGAAGAGCGATCCATTCTGCTTTCCACCACAATAAAAACTGCAGGGAAAATGCCAGAAACATTGCAATCCCTGTCCCGGTCCAGAATATTTTCATCACAGAACAGTTGTTATCGTCCTTGTTCTTTTCCGATGCAATGACCTGGGACAGTGCCGTCTGGATCCCGGCTCCATATATCGTAAAACAAATGGCATATACCGGAAAGATCAGCTGATAGATCCCCAGATAATGTGCTCCCAGCATATCTGCCAGATAAATACGGTAGAAAAAACCCAGGATCCTTGTCACAAAACCGGTGATCGTCAATAATAATGTCCCTTTCAGAAGTTTTCTCGCCATCGTTCCCATGGTTATGCCTCCGGAACCGGCAGTCTGTAATCTGTCCGGTCATATTCCTTTGTTCATTTCTATGAAAAAATAATGCAACTATGACTAAAAAACGCATAAAGTATTAATAACTCAAACTTCCCACAGAGAATAATGTAATATGCCCATAATATTTCTTATGTCAGAGAGACTGAATAGAGATTTTTGCCTCAGAAAATTTAATAATACCCGTGAGACTGTGACTCCCAAAATTGACGCAGATCAGTAGGATTTCTGAAAAGTCTTTGCTTTGCAATGTTTCGATGAATACGTGTCTGGACGACTGAGCCTCCCTGGTGGGCTCAGCTATTTCGGTGGGCACGCTCCCGCTACGTCGCACTACGCAATGGTGCATAACGCCACAAAAAACGTGGCGTAAACACCAGCGAGTGCGAAAGTGCCCTTCGAAACACCTGAATCCCACCCGGAGGCGAGTACGGGAAGACACGTTTATCAAACATCGAAACAGCAAAGCAATTAGACTTTTCGAAATCCGTAAGTGACAAGACAATTTTGGGGGCACCAGCTCACGGATTTTCAAATAATTCAAGGCAAAAATCATATTTATACCTTGGACATAAGAAATATTATGGGCACAGTCAGACATTTAGGGTGGGAAGTATGAATTAATAACTCGATGAAAGGGGCAACGTATAAAATGATCTATTTGGACCATGCCGCAACGACAGCAGTTTATCCGGAGGTCATCCGTGAGATGACACCATACCTTCACGAGTATTATTACAATCCTTCCGGTGCCTACAAAGAGGGAAGGCTTCTTCATAAAAAGCTTGATGAGATCCGCATCGGTCTGGCAGAAAGTATCCACGCGAAACCGCAGGAGATCATTTTTACCAGTGGCGGAACAGAATCGGACAACTGGGTACTGGTAAATGCTGCCAGAACTCTCTCCGGGAAAGGACGCCATATCATCACCTCCGCCATGGAGCACCATGCGATCCTCCATACCTGTCAGTTTCTGGAAAGCTGCGGCTTTGAGGTAACATATCTGACCGTGAACCGTGAGGGATTTGTGGAACCCGCCGTACTGGAACAGGCAATCCGTCCCGATACGATCCTGATCTCTGTGATGTATGCCAACAACGAGATCGGCACCCTGCAGCCTGTCCGGGAATTAGGACAGATTGCACAAAAAAACAGCATCCCATTTCATACAGATGCTGTTCAGGCATATGCCCATATCCCCATTGATGTATCAGAGGCTCCTATTGATTTTTTAAGTGTCAGTGCCCATAAATTCGGCGGTCCCAAAGGTGTCGGCTTCCTCTACGCCGGAGAAGGCACGCCTCTTTCTCCTTTGCTGTACGGTGGTGCCCAGGAGCAGGGCAGGAGAGCAGGGACCGAGAATGTTGCCGGGATCGTTGGCATGGGAAAAGCAGCGCAGCTCTCTCTGGAGCATATGAATGAATATGCCCTGCAGGAATCAGTACTCCGGGATCATCTGATGCACCGGATCCTTTCTGAAATCCCTATGACCCGATTGAACGGCAGCAGCAAAAAACGCCTTCCGGGCAATTTAAACGTAAGCTTTCAGGGGATTGACGGAGCCACTCTGATCGCTATGCTGGAAACCAAAGATATCTATGTATCCGGCGGTTCTGCCTGTTCCTCTGCCGATCAGGCCCCATCCCATGTACTGCATGCCATCGGACTCCCTGATGATATGGCTCTTGGCGCACTGCGTATCACCGTAGGCCATGAAAATACCATGGAAGAGATCAATGAAACCTTCGAAAATATCCGTTCCTTTGTGCAGGAGCTTCGGCAGATATCATAGAATTACTTTCTATACAGCTGTTTAAAGGGGGATCATTTCCGGCCGGTGTCCCCTGAACTCCGTGTAATACCGGAAACCGCATTTTCGTAAAAGCTCCGGAATCCCCTCAAAAGCGTATGCCAGATGCTTCGTTTCATGGGCATCCGAACCTACGGTAATGATCTCGCCCCCAAGCTCCCGGTAGCGTTTCAGCACCTTCTCCTGAGGATTGGTATGGCCAAGACCATATTTAATCCCGGCCGTATTAACCTCTATTCCTTTCCCCTTTGACAGCAGGAGACGAAGGATCTCGTCGATCATATCGGACGAATCCCGGAAGCACCGCTCCATATATGCTTCGTCTATGATCCCCTGTGCCTTGTTTTTCTGCTGTGTCGGAGTATAACGGATAATGTAATCAATATGACCGTACACATCAAACTCCGTATCTGTCCGGATATTTTCCATGGTGATCTCATAATATCTCCGGATTCCGTCTTTTTCAGAAAACTGTTCCCAGAAAGACGGATAATACGGATCTACATTATCAACTAAATGTGTCGATCCGATTACAAAATCAAAGGGATGTGCATGGATCAGCTCGTTGCACCGTTTGGCCAGATCCGGTTTCAATCCCAGCTCCACACCGCGGCGGATCTCAAACTGCGGATACTTTCCCTGTAGATAGGAGAGCATCTCAAAATATGGCTCCATCTCAAACAAAAACTCCACACCATTTCCGGTATCCGGGAAATCATAATCGATATGATCCGTAAAACAGATCGAATCCAGCCCCAGCTCAATACCCCGCCGTACCATTGCCTCCATCGGGGTATCACTATCGGTAGAAAATGATGTGTGTACATGGTTGTCAGAACGTGTCATAATAATTTTCCATTCCTTTCTCGGTCCGCAAACCATCGGCTGCATGGTCAACAATTACCTTTTATAAGTATTTATCTCTAATCCTCTACTTCCTTAAGACCGGAAATGTCCGGCACGATAGTCATGGAATAATTGGTGTAATATACGACAAAGCCCGGCTTGCTTCCGTTTGGCTTTTTAATATGTTTTCTCTGGATATAATCAATCTCAGCTTTTGCCTGATCCTTCGCCTTGGAATACCAGCCTGCCAGAGCTGCTGCCTCCTCAAAGGTTCTGTCCGGCAGTTCCTTTCCCTCGGTCTTTACGATCACATGGGATCCGGCCGTCCCTTTGGCATGAAACCACCAGTCACCGCCATTGGCAAAGTGGAAAGTGAGCTCATCATTCTGGTAATTGTTTCTGCCCACATACATATGAAATCCATCAGAGGAAATATAATGAAACGGCTTGCTCTTGACCTTGACACGCCCCCTGTTACTGCGGGGCTGTGCATGCTTCTTCACATAACCGCACTCGGAAAGCTCCTGACGGATCAAGGTAAGATCCTCCTCCTGACGGGCAATATCCAGCGCATTGCTCACAGACTCCAGATGCTCAATTTCCTGTCTCGTTTCCTCCAACTGAACCGTCAACGCCTCGAAGGTTCTTTTTAACTTGGCATATTTATCAAAATAGCGCTTGGCATTTTCCATGGCAGATTTTGTCTCATCCAGCGGAATCGTGATTTCCTTGCCCTCATCATAATAATTCTCGCAGGTAAAACTTTTCTCCCCGCCAGCCAGACTATAACCATAGGTCGTTAAAAGATCACCATATACCTTATATTTATCACGCTTTTTCGTGTCACGGAGCTGTTTCTCCTGAAGATCGTATTTCTTGCGGCAGCGCTCCAGTGCCGTATTGGTGACACGGCGCAGCTCAAAGGATTTCTGGTGGATCCGGGAATACAGCTCCTTCTGCGCATAAAAATCATACAGCAGACGGCTGATACTGTCATAGGAAATACTCTGACATGTCTCGTCCCTCTCGTAGGAGGTCAGAGGAAATGCCGCAAACTCCACCGGCTCCTGTCCCCGTTTGATCAGTGTCGGAGCGAAGGAGTGGGAGAGTAACTCCTCCCGGAGACGCTCAAAATTGCGGAACAGATGAAGCCGCTCCATATCCGAAAGCTCGCTGGTAGAGGAGGCATCCTGCAGACTTGCCCGGTATAAAAGCTCATTTGCCATCACCGGACTAAAGCCGGTCAGAGAGGTATACAGCGCCTTTGCAGGCGGCATGGACTTTGTCAGGATTTTTTCCGTAAACTCCTCACAGCTTACCGTAAAGGGATCCAGTTTTTCCTGTGTATTGGGGATAAAATATGTTCTGCCCGGCAGCACCTCACGCACAGAGCTGACCAGAGCTGAGACCCGTTTGATGCTGTCAATGATCATATCATCCTCCTGACAGAAGATGATATTGCTGTGCTTTCCCATCAGTTCAATATATAATTTCTTGTGGCACAGATCCCCCATCTCATTCAGATGCTCCAGTTCAAAGCAAAGCACACGCTCCAGACCGATCTGCCGGACAGAGAGGATCCTGCTGTTGGACAGATGCTTCCTAAGAACCATGCAGAAGGTCGGTGCCGTCATAGGAGAATTCTTTGTCTCCTCTGTTTCATAGATCAGTGGAAGACTTGGATTTACCGAAAGCACCAGTCTTTTCTGGCTGCGAATCGTCTTTCCGTCTTCACCGGCCCTGCTCTGCTTGATCGTCAGAAGCAGCTCGTCCTTCTCCGGCTGTGCGATCTTGGCAATGCGGCCCCCCGCCAGATCACGCTCCAGTTCATATACGATATTTGCAATTACCATTCCATCTAATGCCATGGTCTCATTGTCCCCCTTATCACGTTTTCTCTTGCTCCATTTTATATGTACCGTCCTCCTTTTGCAACAGTTGCCAAAAAAAAGTTAATATGGTACATTATCTATCAGGAGAAATGAAAGACGAAATATCGTCGTAGAAATGAGGAAGAAAAGTTGCTTCGTTTTGTTTATGTTTTGATCAGAAATCTACATAGAGCCTGGATGATTCCCCAGGCAGGCTATTATGCCGCAAGAGACCGGAAATATTCCGAGGAGTTCCGATATCAGTATGATCTCAAAATGATCCATCAGATGATGAAAACTGCCCGGATCTCCACCTCTGTGTATGGCCGCGAGAATCTGCCGTCCCAGGGAGGTTATGTGATGTTTCCCAATCATCAGGGCAAATATGACGCTCTGGGTATTATGTACGGTCATCCGCTGCCATGCTCCGTCGTAATGGACGATGCCAGATCCCATATGCCGTTAGTCAGCCAGTTCATTGATCTGGTAAAGGGCAAGCGCATCAAGCTCCACGATATCCGGCAGGCTGCCAGGATCATTCAGGAGGTTTCCGCAGAGACGGCACAGGGCCGCAAGTTCATTATCTTTCCGGCAGGAGGTTATAAGCACCGCAACGGCAATCATGTGGATCCTTTTAAGCCCGGCACCTTCAAAAGTGCCATGAAGGCAAAGGTCCCCATTGTCCCGGTGGCTCTGGTGGATTCCTGGAAGGTATACGACTTAAATTCCCTTCGCCGGGTCCGCACACAGGTCTATTTTCTGAAGCCTCTTTATTATGAGGATTACAAAGATATGAAGTCTGTGGAGGTCTGCGATCAGGTTTACCGCAGAGTATGTAAGGCCGTGAAGCTGGGAGAGCGCAATATGCCGGAACAGGCAGTACGCTGCTGAGCATGAACCGGTATATTCTGCATATGTTATGATGAAAGGAGGAAGTCCCATGAAACAGTTACGAAAACAGCGCTGGCTGATCGTTATCATGCTTTTCTTTGTGCTTATTTCAGGGATCGGTACGGATGCTACCAGGATCGCACAGATGGACACCTCCTGTGATTTCCGTCAGGAAAGCATGCTTTCCATACTTTCTTCGATCAGGACGGATTCTCCTGATCTTTGCAGTCCGGAGCAGTTAGGCATCCGGGTATTGCAGCCAAAGCTTGAGGCCTCACGCCCGGCAGCCTTCCGCCAGGACGGACGGCAGCAGCGTCTCTTACTGCTGTTATATATGGCGATCATATTCTGTTTCTGTGTCTTTTTTGCCCGGAGAAACTATGAACCGGCATTCTACGAATCTTTGACACATCATCTTTCCCTTATCATGCATTTTATCCATGACAAGGATGGTCAGAAAATCTCTCTTTCTTTCTAAAGGTACCTTGCCTGTCAAAACAGGTTTCTTTTGAGTACCTTTCATTCACGTAACTTGAAAATTGAATATTGGCACGTTATGTGCAGAAAGAAAGGAAGATTATTATGGGTACAACTATCGTTTTAGCAATCGTCGGCGTCGTGATCTTGGGCATCACGATCTTCAGCTTCCAGTTTTCCAACGGAGGCTCTGTCTCTGACACAGAAGCCGGGAACGAATCAAAAAGCGGCAGCAGTAAATAATCTGTCGTAATACATCACGAAAACACATAATTCCGAAATAAGTGTTTTAACACATAGGGGAAATCTACGGCAGCAGTATCCTGCCCTGTATAGATAGGAGACGTTGTTAAGACTTCTCCATTTAGCAGGATCTCCCGGCTGCCCACAATATCCCCGCTGCGGACAGGTGCAGTAAGCTTCTCCGGCAGAGACGTCCGGATCTCAATGACGTCATCCACCCGGAGAGGCAGCTGCAGGCTGTCCGTATCTTCTTTTGGCATAGAAACCGTGACACAGCGGTCGCGTCCATTTTCCACCGGCAGCTCCCATGTATCCTGATCCGTCGGGATCTCACAGTTTTTAAAGCCTTCAAAACCGTAATCCATAAGCTTTGTGGTATCCGACCATTTATATGTCTTATGGGGCGGCCAGCCACAGGCAAGAACTGCAGATACCAGGGTACGGTTATTCTTTGTGGCAGCACCACAGAAGCAATAGCCTGCATTTCCGGTAAAACCGGTCTTGATCCCAAGAGCCCCCTGATACATGCTGAGAAATGCATCATGATTGGACACCTGAAAACTCCGCTTTCCGGATTCATCCCGGAACTGATACTGCGGTGTCCGGATCACTTTTTGAAACTCCTTGTTCTGAATCGCATAGGCAGCGATCATACAAAGCTCCTTTGCCGTGGTATAATGCTCCGGATCATCCAGACCGTTAGGCGTGACTAAATGCGTTGAGACACAGCCGATCTCTTCCGCCTTTTTGTTCATCTGATCCGCAAAACCTTCCACGGAGCCCCCAAGAAATTCCGCAATGGCAACAGCGGTATCGTTATGGGATTCTAACATCAGGGAATATAACAGATCCCCCAGACGGTATTTTTCCCCTTCCCGGATATTTAACTGGACATCCGGCATAGATGCGGCATAAGCAGATACGGGAACCATTTCATCCAGCCGGCCGGATTCCAATGCCAGAATACAGGTCATGATCTTGGTGGTGCTTGCCATAGGCATTTTTTCATTCTCATTTTTTGAAAGGAGAAGCCTGCCGGATCCGGTATCCATCACACAGTATGCCTTTGCGTAGAGTGATGACGGGGTAGAAGCCGCTACACTGGAGCCCAGCTCTGATGCCGTCATACGCACGACCGGTACAACCGAAACCGCCGGCTGCTGTGATGGTTTCCAAAAGGCCTGTTCCTGTATTTCCATATGATCGTTTAATGGTTTCGCCAAAAGAAAAATACAAACGACAAGTAAAAGAAAGCTTATGATTTTTTGCATGATATTACCCTGTATTTCATATAGAATTACCTAATTATATGAAGAAACGGAAGAATCATTCTTTTTTCTTCCCGGAACAAAAAAAATGGCGAAAAAACGGTTGCCATTTTTGCCCAAAAGAGATACACTTATACTTGGTGTAAATTTGTTATTATTATTACTACTATATAGGAGGTCAAAACATGAGTAACTCAAACACTATGTCAGCAAAAGACCGTATTGCGTCTTTAGTTGACGAGAATAGTTTTGTTGAACTCGGTGCCGGTATTACCAAGAGAAGCACAGATTTCAACATGCAGGAGAAATCCGTACCGGCAGATGGTGTCATCACCGGATATGGACTGATCCAGAACAATCCTGTCTATGTATACAGCCAGGACGCATCTGCACTGAATGGTACGATCGGAGAGATGCATGCAAAGAAGATCGCACACATCTATGAGCTTGCAATGAAGACAGGAGTACCTGTGATCGGTCTGATCGACTGTGCAGGAATGCGTCTTCAGGAGTCCACAGATGCCCTTGCAGGATTCGGTCAGATCTACAAGATGAAAGCAAAGGCTTCCGGAGTGATCCCACAGATCAGCGCCATCTTTGGCAACTGTGGCGGTGGTGTGGCTGTTATGGCTGCTATGAGCGATTTTACATTTATGGAGCAGAACAACGGTAAACTTTTCGTAAACTCTCCAAACACACTGGAGGGCAATTACACCGACAAGCTGGATACCGCATCTGCTGATTTCCAGAAGACAGCTTCTGTTGTAGACGTGATCTGCGACGGAGAAGCTGAGGTATTTGAAAACGTACGCAATCTCGTAAGTATTCTTCCTGAGAACAACAACGAGATCGGTGGCATGGAGGAGTGCATGGACGATCTGAATCGTCTGGTTCCTGATTTTGCCGCTGAGATCAAGGATCCTGCTGCCGCACTGGAGGATCTGGGCGACAACAACTTCTTCCTTGAGTTAAAGAAGGATTTCGCCAAAGAAATGGTAACAGGTTTCATCAGTCTTGACGGCATGACAGTTGGCTGTGTAGCCAACAGAACCGCTGTTTACGGCGAGGACGGCAGTGAGCAGGAGAGCTTTGAGGCACGCCTGACATCTGACGGATGTGACAAAGCTGCTTCCTTTATCAAGACTTGTGATGCATTTAATATTCCGGTTCTGACCCTGACCAATGTAGAGGGCTTTGCTACTACAGTAGAAGAGGAGAAGACCATCGCTTCCAAGGCTGCTGCTCTTACCGCTGCATTTGCCGAGGCAGATGTACCTAAGGTAAATCTGATCACCGGCAATGCTTACGGAAGCGCATACATCACCATGAATTCCAAGCACATTGGTGCAGATATGGTATTTGCCCTTCCTGATGCAAAGATCGGTATGATGGACGCACAGGTTGCTGCCAAGATCATGTATGCAGACGATAAGGATGCAGACATTGCCGCAAAGGCCGCTGAGTTTGCTGCCCAGTCCGGCACAGAGGCTGCTGCAGCCAGAGGATACATTGATTCTATCATTGCTCCTGAGGCAGCCAGAAAACAGTTAATTTTCGCATTTGAGCTTCTGTTCACAAAAAGTGAGTATCCAATCGGCAAGAAGCATGGAACCATCTAAGAAGGAGAGGCATTTATGAAAAGAAAATTATTATTATTTTTCTGTGTTTTATCCTGTGTATTGATGGTATCCGGATGTTCTTTGGTCCGTGGAAATGAAAACTTTGACAAGAAAACTCTGGAACAGCAGACAGACAGTTTCCTTTCAAACTGGTTTGCTGCAGATTTTGAGGGAACCATTTCCACCTACAAGGATCAGATGGATGATACAACCCTTGCACAGTATCAGCTTTATGCAGAGCAGAAAGCACAGTATAAGGGATTAAAGAAAAAAGTAAAAACAGAGTTTACGATCACAACAGATTCCGCTACCGTTACAGAAACACTCCTCTGTGAAAGTGGTGATAAGGTTCTTGCAAGCCTTACCTTCGACAAGGATGGCAAGATCCAGACGGATGACAGTGGCAACTATTCATTCAAGTTTGATGAATATAAAACTCTGGGCCAGAAAATGCAAAAGGCTGGTCTGAATACGATCATGAGTATGTCTATCGTATTCCTGGTGCTGATCTTTATCAGTCTCCTGATCAGCTGCTTTAAGTTCATTGGTCTCGTTGGTAAAGGAAAAGCTGACAAGGCTCCTATGGCAGCCGCTACAGCTCCTGCGGCACCGGCTGCTTCCGAACCTGAGAATCTGGTGGACGACCTGGAATTAGTTGCTGTGATCACAGCAGCCATTGCCGCTGCTTCTGAAACAGAAAGTGCAGACGGACTTGTTGTTCGTTCTATTATCCGCCGATAATAGACACCAAATAAACGATTGAATACAATTTATTAAATGGAGGATTATCATGAAGAATTATACAATTACAGTAAATGGAACTGTTTATGACGTAACTGTAGAAGAGGGAACAGGCTCTGCAGCTCCTGCTGCAGCAAGCGCACCAAAGGCTGCTCCTAAGGCAGCTAAGCCTGCAGCACCAAAGGCAGCAGGTGCCGGTGCTGTTAAGGTAAACGCACCAATGCCTGGCAAGATCCTTTCCGTAAAGGCATCTGTCGGACAGGCAGTCAAGAAGGGTGATGTGATCCTGATCCTTGAGGCTATGAAGATGGAGAACGAGGTTGTTGCACCGGAAGACGGTACTGTAGCAAGCATTGATGTTGCTGCCGGAGATTCTGTTGAAGCTGGTGCTGTTCTTGCAACACTGAACTAATTTTAGGAGGGAATAACTTTGGATTATATTATCTCAACGCTTGAGAATCTGGCCGGCCAGACAGCGTTCACCACGCTGACTCCCGGGAACTACCTGATGATCCTGGTAGGCTGTGTCTTTCTCTATTTAGCGATCAAAAAAGAGTATGAGCCATTGTTGCTGGTTCCGATTGCCTTTGGTATGATCCTGGTAAATATTTATCCGGACATCATGGCCAATCCGGAGGACACCTCCAATGGCGTTGGTGGATTATTACATTATTTCTATATTCTCGATGAGTGGAGTATCCTGCCATCACTGATCTTCCTCGGAGTCGGTGCCATGACAGATTTCGGTCCGCTGATCGCAAACCCAATGAGCTTTTTGCTGGGTGCTGCCGCACAGTTCGGTATCTTTTCCGCATATCTTATCGCAATCCTCTGGGGATTCAATGATAAGGCAGCAGCAGCTATCTCAATCATTGGTGGTGCCGATGGTCCTACCTCTATTTTCCTCTGCGGTAAGTTAAAGCAGACGGAGTACATGGGACCGATCGCCGTGGCGGCATATTCTTATATGTCACTGGTGCCGATCATCCAGCCGCCGATCATGAAGCTCTTTACCACAGAAAAAGAGCGTAAGATCAAAATGGAGCAGCTTCGTCCTGTATCCAAGCTGGAGAAGATTCTTTTCCCTATCATCGTAACGATCGTTGTATGTCTGCTTCTGCCGACAACAGCTCCTCTTGTAGGTATGCTGATGCTTGGTAACCTGTTTAAGGAGTCCGGCGTAGTAAAACAGCTGACAGAGACAGCATCCAATGCTCTGATGTACATCGTTGTTATTCTGCTTGGTACTTCCGTTGGTGCATCAACATCTGCTGAGGCATTCTTAAGACTCAGTACCTTAAAGATCGTTGGTCTTGGTCTGGTTGCTTTCGCAATCGGTACCGCTTCCGGTGTATTATTCGGAAAACTGATGTGCTTCGTCACAAAGGGCAAGGTCAATCCTTTGATTGGTTCTGCCGGTGTATCTGCCGTTCCAATGGCGGCTCGTGTATCCCAGAAGGTTGGAGCAGAAGCGGATCCTACAAACTTCCTGCTGATGCATGCAATGGGACCAAACGTTGCCGGAGTTATCGGTACTGCTGTGGCAGCCGGTGTATTTATGGCAATCTTTGGAATATAGAATTGGAGGAGAATCATGGCTAATAAAGAGAAATCTATTGAAAAGAAACCTTTAAAAATAACTGAAACCATTCTGCGTGATGCTCATCAGTCTCTGATCGCCACCAGAATGACCACAGAGCAGATGCTTCCGATCGTAGACAAGATGGATCAGATCGGATACCATGCAGTAGAGTGCTGGGGTGGTGCTACATTCGATGCTTCCCTTCGTTTCCTCAAGGAGGATCCATGGGAGAGACTTCGTAAATTAAGAGCCGGTTTCAAAAATACAAAGCTGCAGATGCTTTTCCGTGGACAGAACATCCTCGGTTACAACCATTATGCAGATGATGTGGTAGAGTACTTCGTACAGAAATCTATCGCAAACGGTATTGACATTATCCGTATCTTCGACTGTCTGAACGATCTCCGTAACCTGGAGACAGCAGTAAAAGCAGCCAATAAAGAGAACGGTCATGCACAGATCGCCCTTTCTTATACTCTGGGTGATGCATATACTCTGGATTACTGGAAGGATATGGCAAAGAGAATCGAGGACATGGGTGCAAAATCCCTTTGTATCAAGGATATGGCAGGTCTCTTAGTTCCTGTAAAGGCTACAGAGCTTGTTGAGGCACTCAAGGAGTCCGTTGATATTCCAATCGACCTGCATACTCACTACACCTCCGGTGTAGCTTCTATGACCTATATGAAGGCAGTAGAGGCAGGCTGCGATATCATTGATACCGCAATCTCTCCATTTGCTATGGGTACCAGCCAGCCTGCTACAGAGGTTATGGTTGAGGCATTCAAAGGCACACCTTATGATACCGGTCTTGACCTTGACAAGCTGGCAGAGATCGCTGATTACTTCCGTCCAATGCGTGAGGAAGCATTAAAGACAGGTCTTATGAATACAAAGGTGCTTGGCGTTAATATCCAGACACTCCGTTATCAGGTACCTGGCGGAATGCTCAGTAACCTGGTATCCCAGCTCAAGGAAATGGGACAGGAGGACAAGTACGAGCAGGTACTTGAGGAAGTACCAAAGGTTCGTAAGGACTTCGGTGAGCCACCTCTTGTAACACCTTCTTCACAGATCGTTGGTACACAGGCTGTACTGAATGTGGTATCCGGCGAGCGTTATAAGATGGTAACAAAAGAGTCCAAGAAGCTCCTTTCCGGAGAGTTCGGACAGACTGTTAAGCCATTTGATAAGGAAGTACAGAAGAAGTGTATTGGCGATACAAAGCCGATCACATGCCGTCCTGCAGATCTTATCAAGCCACAGCTTGCAGATATCGAGAAGGAAATGGCTCAGTACAAGCAGCAGGATGAGGATGTTCTTTCCTATGCTCTGTTCCCACAGGTAGCAACTGAGTTCTTCAAATATCGTGAGGCACAGCAGAACAAGGTGGACGCAGCAGTTGCTGACACAGACAGCAAGGCTTATCCGGTTTAATCTTTCTGCAAAACGAAATACTAAAATATAAAAAGGGCAAAACCAGCGTTTTGCCCTCCAAGAATTGCTTCGCAATTCTCGTTGGCTTCGCTCTGTGTTACGAGCATTTTGCTATGCACAAAAAAATACTCCGGCAGATTCAAGATTTGAATCCTTGCCGGAGTATTTTTAAATTATGTACCAATATTAAATAAAATGATAAATAATGATCGCAATAATAATTCCAAGAATACTTCCCAGTGTGATCTTTACAGAAAGACCAAAGGTCAGTACCAAAATCCCCAGATCCAGTCTGAACGGATGTGTCAGACCAAATTTCTGTCCGTAGTTGAGCCACGAAAGCGCAGAAACACCTGCAGTCGCCTGAGCAATAAAGCTGCCGATCACGATCCCTGCCAGAAGCAGCAAGAACAATGCCCAGTTATTTTTACCGGCACCACGAGCCATATGATTCACCTCATTTCTGTTAAAATAATATCTGCTTTATTATAAAGGAAGTACATATGTTCGTCAAGGGATTGTCTGACAATTTCATTCTGTATTTCTGAACAGTTTCTGAAAGATTTCGAAACAGACTTGAGAAATATGATGGGATAGTGTATGATGCATATGTATGTAATCAAACGATGTATATATAGGAAGATGAGGATTAAAATGAAAAGAGCAAAGAAAAAAAACAGGCGGATCGTTCCAAAGGTTCTCTTTGGACTTGCTCTGTGTGCCAGCATATTTGCCGGCTTCTGGATTGCCCGGACACAGATCGTATTCAGCTCTGTCAATCAAAATAAGGACAACGCCTTTAAGGAGGTAAAGCTCCCGGATGGCAATTACAAGAGCGATAACAACATCGTCAATATTCTGGTCATCGGTAATGATTACCGTAAAGAGTCCGGATATACGGCAGCAGGTCTCCCGGATGTTATCATGATCGCCACACTGGATAAAAAGCACAAAAATCTCAAGCTGACATCTCTGTTGCGTGATCAGATCGTTGAAATTCCGGGACATGGCCAGAATCGTCTCAATTCCTGCTTCGGCTATGGAGAGGACGGTCCGACACTTCTGTACAAGACCATTGCCCAGAACTTTAATATCAAACTTGACGGCTATGTAGAGGTGGGCTTTGATGCGGTAAAGGCCATCGTCAACGCTGTGGGAGGTGTAGATATTGAGCTCACCGAGTCAGAGGCCGCATATCTGAATGCGACCAACTATATCCGCCCGGCGAAGTATCGTACTGTGAAAGCCGGAAAGCATACCTTAAACGGAGCACAGGCTCTCGGTTACAGCCGTATCCGTAAAACAGCCAAGGGCATCACGCCTGTTACACCAAACGGCAAAATGGATGATTACGGCCGTACCTGGCGTCAGAGAAATGTCATTAATGCCATCTTCAACAAGGCAAAGGGAACCTCTCTGCCAAAGCTGATGGATATGGCACAGACCATTCTCAGCAAATATGTGACCACGGATCTTAGCAGTCAGGATATTATCGGCTATATGAAGGACGTTGTGATGATGGGTACCATGGAGATCTATCAGCTTCAGATTCCGATGGATAATTATTTTACGACGCAGAGAGATTATCATGCACCGGGTTCCACCACAAACCTCGGATCTGTCATTCTGCCGGATATGACAGCCAACACCGCTGCATTAAATGATTTCATCTTTAAATATAAAGGAACGGAAGGGCAGGAGTATACCTACACTTCCGGAACTTCAACCACAACAACCGCGCAGTAAGCATATAAACACAGGGGCAAAACAGAATTTTGCCCCTGTTATTTTTACACACATTGATCGTCTGTACATTCTTAAGCTATCCCGTTTTTTGTACACTATCTCTTGCATATTCCTCAGGTATCATGTAAAATGTATAAGTATTTATTGCAAAAACTATAAGATAAATGTGAGGTTTACGTATGTGGGTTAAAAGAGTACTTTATGTAGTAGCACTTATCGTCAGTGGTGCATTGGGATTTGTGGCCGCCCGGGGGCAGGTAGCTGTATTGGATACCCTTGATGTGGTACAGAGAGATTACGATACATCTTTATCAAAGGTGGATCTGTCCGGTATCCGGGTCAATTCGGACAATGATATTGTAAACGTCCTTCTGGTAGGAAATGATTACCGAAAGGAGAGCGGTTATTCTGCAGCAGGACTGACTGACACCATGCTGATCGCCACATTGGACATGAAGCACGGTACCTTAAAGCTTACCACGCTGATGCGTGATATGCTGGTAGAGATTCCGGATCATGGAAACAATAAATTAAATTCCGCTAATTCTTTCGGCGGGATCGAGCTTCTTTATAAAACTATTGCACAGAACTTCAATATCCAGCTTGACGGATATGTGGAAGTCAGCTTTGATGCTTTTAAGACCATTGTCAATGACGTTGGCGGTGTGGAGATCGAGCTTACCGAGTCAGAGGCAGCTTATCTGAACGCGACCAATTACATCCGTCCGGCAAAGTATCGTACTGTGAAAGCCGGAAAGCATACCTTAAACGGAGCACAGGCTCTTGGTTACTGCCGTATCCGTAAGTATGCCAAGGGCATCCAGCCTGTAACGCCAACCGGTCAGATTGATGATTACGGCCGTACCTGGCGTCAGAGAAATGCCATTACCAGTATTTTCAATAAGGTCAAGAAAATGCCAATGTCCAAATGGCTGGACATCGCAAAGGATGTACTGAAAAAGAACGTAAAAACAGATCTGACCAACAAACAGATCATCAATTATATCAAAGACGTGGTTATGATGGGAACCACCACGATCCATCAGTTACAGATTCCGGTTAATCCATACTTTTCCGGTGGAAATGTTCCGGGCGTTGGATCCTGCCTTACGATCCAGAAGGAGTATCAGGCCGATGCCATCAACCAGTTTATCTTTAAATATGATGGCAAAGACGGTGAATTTGAATATACCCCTTCCAGTGATGTCAGTGGGTATTCCGGCAGCAGTACGGCTGCTTCTCCATCTCCGGCACAATAATACAGATTTTTCTTATACACTTAAAAAGGAAATCCAAAGCAATTTTTGCATGGATTTCCTTTTTAAGTGTCATATATCAATGATTACTGATCCGCAGTTTCAGGCAACAAACCATCGTTTGATCAGCCGTCCCAGACAATCGGTATATGTTGCTTTCGGCACTTTTTGTGCGGCATAAACCGGGATTTCTTCCAATGTCCGGTCATTCATTGTATATACAACTCTGCCAACGATCTCACCTTTTTTAACCGGTGCCGTCAGATTCTTTTTATATTCGAATTTTCTTTGAATCTGTTCCCCTGCTTCTCCCTTGCACAGCGTATAGGAAAAATCCTTATTCACGTATGGAACCACCGATTCTGTCACGCCGTTTTTGACCGGGATTACAGGAAGCTTCAGAGCAGATGTCTTATCCTGATAACCGGTACAGTTTGCAAAACCATAATCTAACAGGGCCGCTGCCTGACTAAAACGGATCTTTGGATCCGGAGCTGCCATCACCACCGCTGTAAGGCTCACAGCCGCACGGGATGCGGTAGCAGAAAGACAGTATTTAGCTTTTGATGTGGAACCTGTTTTTAACCCCGTGATGCCCTGATATGTCCGGATCAGCTTATTGGTGTTGGTCAGTCCGAACCGGGTATCTCCCTTTTTGGTAGAATGAGTGATCTCATCCATCCAGATGGTGGAGTAGTGGCTGATCTGCGGATAACCGGAGATCAATGCTCTGGACATTAACGCCACGTCATAAGCACTGCTGTAGTGGCCGCTTTCAATGGAATCATCCAGACCATTACAATTCATGAAATGCGTATGTTTCATTCCAAGCTCCTTCGCCTTCTGGTTCATCTGATCCACAAATGCCTGCTCCGAACCGGCAACATACTCCGCCATGGCAACCGCCGCATCATTGGCACTTGCCACGCTGATACATTTGATCATGGTATCCACCGTCTGTGTTTCTCCCGGTTCCAGAAACACCTGGGAACCTCCCATCGACGCCGCATATTCACTGACAGAGACCGGATCCTCCAGATGGATCTGTCCCTTTTCCAATGCATCAAAGATCAGCAGAAGTGTCATGATCTTTGTGATACTGGCAGGGATCAGCTCTTTGTCCTTTTCCTTTTCATATAAGATACGCCCGCTGCTGTTTTCGATCAGAACCGCAGACTGCGCGGTAATATCCATCGCACTGTTTTCTTCTGCATTATTTCCCGCAGCTTTCTTTTCCTCCTGTGCATAAACCGTCACGTTATGTATTGGATCTCCCAGGCTGCCGGCAAGCAGCAGCACTGCCAAAAACAGGGCAAACGCTTTTTGATACTTCATAGGAAACCTCATATATCCTTCAATTACCATAATATATTGTACAAAATGCATGATTATTCCAAAAAATGTTTGGCAACCGCCACATCTTCGTTTATAATAGGTATGAAAAACGCAAAGAAAGGCATGGTAATAAATATGACAAGTAAAGAACGGGCAGAGTTAAAATCCCAGGCAATGACAATGGACAGCATCTTTCAGATTGGAAAAGCAAGTCTGACACCACAGATGACACAGGCGATCCGTGATGCACTCCACGCCAGAGAGCTGATCAAAATCTCTGTATTAAAAAACTGTGCAGATGATCCAAAGGAGCTTGCACGGATCCTGGCAGAGCGCACCGGTTCTCAGGTGGTTCAGGTCATTGGCAAAAAAATTGTCTTATATAAATTAAATCCTGAGAAGGAAAAGAAGAGAAGGGACGCCGCAAAAAAATGAGCCGCATCGGTATTATGGGAGGCACCTTTAATCCGATCCACAATGCACATCTGATCATGGCTCGTGCTGCATATGAGCAGGCCTGCCTTGATGAGATCTGGTTCATGCCCTCCAAAAATCCCCCTCACAAAAGCTCCTCGGAGATCATATCCGAAAAACATCGCAGCAATATGGTCAGACAGGCGATCAAAGACACACCGTTCTTTGAATTTTCTGACTTCGAACTCCGTCATGAGGGTACAACCTACACTGCAGAGACATTGCAGCGGCTGCACCGGACATATCCCACAGATCAGTTTTATTTTCTGATGGGCGGAGATTCCCTTTTTGAACTGGAAACCTGGTATCACCCGGAGCAGATCATGAAAATGACAACGATCCTGGCATTTTCCCGGAACGGAGAGACATTGCAGCATATGCAGGCCAGAGCCGCATATCTAACCGACCATTATCAGGCAGATATCCGGATTCTTTCCATGCCTGATATGCCTATCAGCTCCAGTCTGATCCGCAGCCGTATTCTGGCAGGAAAACCGGTGGACCGGATGCTCCCTCCTGCCGTGGAAAAGTATATTTTCCAGGAAAAACTGTATACTACACATTGATATACTACAAAGGAAGTGCAAACATATGCTGGATAACGAACAACTGGCGCAGATCCAGAAGAAACTCCAAAAAAATATAACACCAAAGAGGTACCGCCACACCATTGGCGTCATGCATACCTCGATCTCCATGGCCATGCGCTATGGGGCAGATCTGCAGCAGGCAGCTCTGGCCGGTCTGTTACATGACTGTGCAAAATGCCTTGACGATAAAGAAATGCTCCGGCAGTGTGATAAATATGATATTCCCTGCAACAAAACGGAGAAAAAACAGCCTTATCTGCTTCATGCAAAACTGGGTGCCTGTTATGCTGCTAAAAAGTATGGGGTAGAAGATGAGGAGGTCTGCAGTGCCATCCGCTACCACACCACAGGACGTCCCGGCATGAGTTTGCTGGAGGCGATCGTATTTACGGCGGATTATATTGAGCCAAACCGCAAAATGCTGGATCACCTTCCGGCCATCCGCAAAATGGCATTTATCGATCTGGAAGAAGCTATTTACATGATCCTCCGGGATACCGTGGATTATCTCGGAAAAGGGGACCGGGACAAGACAGATCAGATCGAACATCATACGCTGGAGGCATATGATTACTATAAACGATTACATGAGAAAAAGTATGGTGAATAAAAAAGAAAGGAAATTTCTATGGAACAGTCAAAGAAAATGGCATTAACCGCTTATGAAGCATTAGACGAAAAAAAAGCAGAGGAGATTAAAATCATTGGCATCGGCGAGATCTCAATCCTGGCAGATTATTTTATCATTGCAGGAGGCGCAAGTAAACCACAGCTGCAGGCAATGATCAATAATGTGCAGGAAAAGATGCATGAGGCCGGCTTCGACGTAAAACGTATCGAAGGCAACCGGGACAGCAGCTGGATCCTGATGGACTACGGCGATCTGGTGGTGCACCTGTTTAACAGAGACGACCGTCTGTTCTATGATCTGGAACATATCTGGTCCGACGGAAAACCTGTCGATATTGACAGCCTGCGCTGATATACGTTAAAGAACATCTGTTTGACAAAGCTGCGTTCTTGTGATATTCTTATAAAAAGAACTTGTGTTTGCATCTTTTTAATGCATAGAAAAGGAGACACCTACTGTGGAAAAAGGAAGAATATCACCAAAACAATTAGAGATTCTGGAATATATCAAATCGGAAATATTAAACAGAGGATACCCACCGGCAGTCCGTGAGATCTGTGAAGCGGTTCACTTAAAATCAACTTCATCTGTACATTCTCATCTGGAAACTCTTGAGAAGAACGGCTATATCCACCGGGATCCTACAAAGCCCCGCGCGATTGAGATTGTGGATGACGATTTCAATCTGGTCCGCCGTGAGATCGTCAATATTCCTTTGGTTGGAAATGTAGCTGCCGGAGAGCCAATCTTTGCAGAGCAGAATATCGAGGGTTATTTCCCATTGCTTGCAGATGACATGCCATCCGGAGAGGCTTTCATGCTTAAAGTCAAAGGAGAGAGTATGATCAATGTGGGGATTTATGACGGAGATCATATTATCGTACATAAGCAGAATACTGCCCGCAACGGCGATCTGGTGGTTGCTCTGGTGGATGATTCTGCCACAGTCAAAACCTTTTACAAAGAAAAGGGACACTTTCGTTTACAGCCTGAAAATGATACCATGGAACCAATCATCGTTGATGATGTAGAGATTCTTGGTACTGTAGCAGGTTTATACCGCAGATATTAAAGATTAATAAAACCTGATCACGAATCAAATGTGGTCAGGTTTTTCTACTTTTCAAGGCATATGCCCTGTTTTTACGGGCAAATTTCTCAACAAAGAAATACTTCCTGTACACTTAAAACGCATCAGAACTTTTGTTCGATTTTCTATTGACAAACATCTGTTCGTGTGCTATATTCATATTACAGAACAGATGTTTGCTGTATATTTGTTGTAAGCACAACAAAGGTTTTACCAAGTATATCGAATGGAGGTCTTACTGATGAGAAATTACAAATTTATTGTACCATGCGTGATTATTGCTTTTCTGATGGGATTGCTTGTTATGAGCGGTATCTCCAGGATTTCAGCGTCACCGGCGAGGACACAGGCTGCCAATATCCGCGAGAAGCGCGTTATGTCTGTTATGGTCGAGGAAAACGATAGTATCTGGTCCATTGCAGAGCGTTACTATACGGAAGAGTGCGGCTCCATGAAAGATTATATTGCAGAAATCAAAAAATGTAATTCCATCAAGTCAGACACCATTTACGCCAGTTATCCTTTGATCATACCGGTGTGGGCCTCCGATGCAGAACTCCCGGCCCTCGAAAAGAGCCTGTAATCCCCCCGTCTTCCCTATATAACCATAACTTTTATTAATATCTTTATATCCGTGGAGACATTTACAGTACTCTTGTATACCCATGATAACATCTGTTTTGACCAAACAAATCAATCATAGATAATATGAAGTGACCTCACATTTGTAGCAACGTGGATTTACCTGTATACTAGAGTTTGACTAAAAACAAAGGTAACAGGGATTACCGCATACAA
>CADAKW010000019.1 GCA_902788645.1 uncultured Lachnospiraceae bacterium | reverse complement strand
GGTCGTGCACTTCGTATGAACTGGCTGAGCCCAAGCGCATTCTACATCTTATATGCAGGTGCAGTAATTGCGTTGATCGGTGTAGTATTCGTTGTAGTAGGCGGATGTATGTCTCTTGGTAATACCAAGATGAAGAGAGCAGGTATCCTCTGGTCTATCCTTGGTAGTATCGTTGAGATCGTTGGATTTGCTGCTACGATCATTGCATACAACATCGTATGCAGTTCCACAATGGCATCCAAGCTTGAGAAAGTTGGTCCACATTTCCCAACAGCGGCAGTAGCTTACATTGTTGTAGCTATCGTACTTCTGCTTCTGTCTGTTGTTATTCTGACCATGCTTCCAAAGGCTGCTCCGGATGAAGAGATGGAAATGAATCCACAGTACAAGCTGTTCCTGATGTTTCTGCCATTCCTGGCACTGGCATTCGTATTCTGCTACCTGCCACTTTGGGGATGGAGATATGCATTCTTCGATTATCAGACAGGTGGAACACTGAGTATGTCAAACTTCGTAGGATTTAAGTGGTTTACATATCTGTTCCGGAANNGTTATCAGAAACACAATGGCAATGTCCGGTTTAGGACTGATCACACAGTGGATCCCAATGGCGTTCGCTATTTTCCTTTGCGAGATCAAGAACCTTACATTCCGTCGTTTCATTCAGACATTTACAACAGTACCAAACTTCATCAGCTGGGTATTAGTATACGCTTTGGCTATCGCTATTTTCTCTACTGATGGTTTCATCAACACATTTGCAAAGAGTGTTGGTCTTATGGCAAAGAGTGCCAATGGACATAACTTCCTGATGGGTGACCATTTCACATGGGTTAAGATGTGGGCATGGGGAACCTGGAAGGGTGTCGGCTGGAGTGCGATCATCTATATTTCTGGTATCGCAGGTATCGACCAGCAGCTGTATGAGGCAGCTACGGTGGATGGTGCCGGTCGTTTCCAGAAGATGTGGCATATCACAGTTCCTGGCCTTCTGCCAACCTTCTTCGTATTGTTACTGATGGCAGTTGCAGCAGTTCTTAGTAACGGTCTTGATCAGTACCTGGTATTCTGTACACCACAGAATAAGAACCACATTGAGGTTCTTGATCTTTACGTTTACAACCTCGGTCTTGGTAGTGGTGGTAGTATCCCGTTGTCAACCGTGGTCGGTATGTTCAAGTCGGTCATCAGTGTAGTCTTGCTGTTCGGAGCGAACTCGCTTTCTAAGGCGCTTCGTGGCGAGAGTATTGTATAAGGAGGTGAACACAAATGGCAATGACAGCACAAGAAAAATTAGATGCTAAGAGAGAAAAAGAGTACAACAAAAAGCATAAACGTATGTACAAATTAAAACCAGGTGACATTGTGTTCAACATTTTGAACTATGCATTCTTCATTTTGTTCACTCTCACCTGTATCTTCCCATTCTATTATCTGTTCATCAACACGATTTCAGATAATACGATGGTACAGCAGGGATTGATCAATTTCGTTCCACACGGAATCAATATTGATAACTACAAGGCTTTGACCGGTGTAGGTGATCTGGGATACGCATTTGTCGTATCTGTAACAAGAACAATTTTTGGTACCGCATTGATGGTACTTGCATCTGCTTTCGTAGGTTATCTGGTAACAAAGCAGGAGATGTGGCATAGAAGTCTGTGGTATCGTGCAATCGTTATCACAATGTACTTCAACGCAGGTTTGATCGCAACATACTTGAACCTGGTTATGCTGGGTCTGACAAACCACTACATGGTATACATCATTCCTGGTATCGTGGCTCCATACAATATCATCCTGGTAAAGACTTATATCGAGTCTATTCCGGCTGAGCTTGAGGAGAGTGCATTTATCGATGGTGCATCTTACATGCAGGTATTTTCCAAGATTATCTGGCCACTGAGTAAGCCAATCCTTGCAACGATTGCTATCTTCGGTGCGGTAGGTCATTGGAACTCCTTCCAGGATTCTTTGATTTACATGAGTAACTCACCTAAGCTGTATACACTGCAGCATAGATTGTATATCTACCTGAATCAGTCATCAAACCTGATGGCATCAATGAATCAGGGTGGTGAGGCTGCAAAGTCAGCATTTGCGGCAGCATTGAATACAAAGGTTATTAAGTATACAATCTCCATGATTTCCGTTATCCCTATCTTGGTTGTGTACCCATTCATGAACAGATACTTCGAGAAAGGTATCATGTTGGGTGCTGTAAAGGGTTAATGCCAGAGTGCAGACTGATATTCTAAGAGATTATGAAATACCGGGGGCAATACAGGCGCCCCTGGTATTTTAAAGAATATGTATGATGCAGGAGTCAAAACATTTTTGACCGGGACATCTTATGTGCATATAAGGAGAATGGTCTGATGACACGAAGGAGATAAGACAGGATGAAGTTTTTTAGTGTAGATAGTCCCTTATACAAATTTATGAACCGTCTGATGGATATATTTAAGCTGAACTGTATGTGGCTTTTATGTAGTCTTCCGATTGTGACCATGGGAGCAGCAACGACAGCAGCTTATACGATCACATTAAAGATGGTAAATGATGAAGAAGGATATATTGCCGGTCCTTTTTGGAAGGAATTTAAGGCAAACCTGAAAAAGGGAAGTATTCTTGGGGTTATTGCAATGCTTGCATGCTATGCGGTATATCTGGATTTTCAGTTATATCATGCAGCGAAGCAGCACAATATGATGTTTTTGATCGTTGGTGTGATCGGAATATATTTGATCTTTATGCATATGGTTTATGCGTTTCCATTATTGGCACGCTACGAAAACAGCATTATTAATACAATGCGTAATTCTTATTCCATAGCAGCAAAGTTTCTTGGCAGAACAGTGTTTCTGGCAGTGCTTCTGGTAGTTGAAATGGCTATCATTTTATGGAATCTGACCACCATGTTTGCCGGACTTTTAATCGGACCGGCATGTATTATTCTGACGATCAGCGGATTTGCAAATATCTTCTTTTCTGTAATTGAGAGAGAAAATCTCATGGCGGAGCAGGAGAAAAAAGAATCTGCACATCTGAATGGAGAACCCATATCAGGATCAGAAGATGATATCTAATGGAATAAAATGTATTTCGTGTATTTTATATATTGCACGACTGACATAGTATAATCGGGTGAGTGGAAACAACAATAAGAAAGGATGGATAATATGAAAAAAGGATTGGGAAAGAGAATGCTTTCTATGGTTCTTGCAACCAGCATGGTAGCAGGAACAACCGTTGCAGCCACAGGTTGTAAGTTCGGCAGCAACAGTAACGAGCCAATTACCCTGACTGTATACAGCCAGGTAGCAAACTCTTCAGGATTACAGAAAGGATGGTCTGCTGATATCATTAAAGACAAGTTTAATGTAAAGCTTAACATCGTACCTGATGAGAGTGGTACATTCCAGACAAGAATGTCAGATAAGGATCTTGGAGATATTATTATCTGGGGTCATACAGATGATAACTATGCAGCAGCTGTTAAGGCCGGTCTGCTTTATGATCTGGAAGAGGATGATATCCTCAAAGAGAATGCTCCATATGTATATGACAACATGAAAGATTCTATTGCAAAGAATAAAAGACTTTCTGCTACTATTCTTGGTGATGGAAATGACAAGCTTTATGGATGGGGCGGCGAGGTTGCTACCTCTAGTAAGGATCATCAGTCATTCTTCTATACATGGGATACACGTTGGGATCTCTACAAGAAGATGGGATATCCAAAGGTTAAGAATATGAATGACATGGCTGATCTTCTTAAGAAGATGCAGAAGATGGATCCTAAGGATGATGCAGGCGGAAAGACATATGCGGTTTCACTGTGGCCTGACTGGGATGATGCAATGGTAATGTATGTTAAGGCAACCGCTACTGCATATTACGGTTATGATGAGCTGGGTATTGGTCTCTATGATCCTACCACAGGAAAATATCATGATGCCCTTGAGGAGAACGGACCATATCTTGAGATGTTGAAATGGTACAACAAGCTGTATCGTGAAGGTCTTGTAGATCCGGATTCCATGACACAGACATATGAGCAGATGTCCGAGAAGGTTATCAATGGTGGTGTATTGTTCTCCATCTTCAACTACTCCGGATCTCTCGCATTCAATACAGATAAGCATATGAAGAATGGCCAGTACATGTACTGTATGAAGCCTACGGATGCTTCTCCTATCGTTTATGGTATGAGTACACTTGGTACAGGTTATACTACATCAATCGGTGCAAACTGTGAGTATCCAGAGCTTGCACTGGAAGTACTGAACTACTTCTGTACTCCAACCGGACGTCTTGAGTATGCATATGGTCCTAAGGATGAGTGCTGGTACTACAAGGATAAGAAGACATATCTCACAGAGCTTGGTCAGGCATGTCGAAAAGATCTGAAGACAAAGATGACAGATCACGAGGGTACATTCCAGGATGGTCAGCTTCAGATGGCAGTTTCTACATGGAACATCGATGCTGAGAACCCAGAGACAGATGGTGAGACATACAATGCTGATAACTGGGATTCTACACAGGAGTCTTCTAAGTATGATATTCAGGAAGACTGGAAGAAGAAGACCGGTTGTGAGGGTATCAACGATTACATGGAGAAGGGTAAATATACTGTATCTCCGGGAACAGATTACTCACCAAGTGCTAAGTCTGATGAGTTAAAGACTGTATGGAAGCAGGTAACAGATACCATCAAGAACGAGTCTTGGAACGCTCTGTATGCAAAGAACGATGCACAGTTCGACAAGGCTGTTGCAAAGATGAAGAAGGATACTGCAGGATATGGTTATGATCAGTGTCTGAAGTGGTCTCAGAAAGAGGCTGCAACACGTAAGTCTCTGGAGGATCAGCTTCAGAACTAATCGTGAGACAGATTTGCGTATTCGGACGATGTAATGTAAACAGATGCAGCTCCGTGGAGAAATCCATGGGGCTGTATTTTTTGTGCATAGGAAAATACTCATAACATAGAGGGAAGCATGTAGAGTGAAGCCGACGATTTTTCTTGCACTTCCGGATAAAACGTGATAGGATAGGTAACAGCGATTTTGTAAGGGGTACAATTCGTTAAGGAACAGAAATACCGAGTGTTCGAGACCTTCCACTCGTAAAACAAAACTAAAGGAGATTTAGAAATGAGAACAAAAAAACTCTATTTTATCACACAGGCAGCCATGATCGCTGCAATCTACATTGTGATGACAATGTTTATCAACACATTCAATCTTGCATCAGGATCCATCCAGATCAGAATATCCGAGGCACTGACGGTACTGCCGTTTTTTACACCTGCCGCTGTACCGGGACTTTTTATCGGTTGTCTGTTAAGCAATCTGCTGACAGGAGCTATGTTGCCGGATGTGGTCTTTGGCAGTCTGGCGACACTTTTGGGGGCGCTTGGCAGCTATGCACTGAGAAAACATTCCTTCCTTGTGACTTTACCACCAGTTATTGCAAATATGGCTATCATCCCATTTGTTCTGCGCTACGCATATGGTCTGACATTTATTGTACATGGTGTGGATGTATCCATTCCATTTCAGGCGCTGACCGTAGGTGCGGGTGAGGTAGTGAGCTGCTGTATCCTGGGTACCGTATTGATCAAGGCACTGACACCGTACCGCCATATCATATTCCAGACTGATGCAGACCCGGAGCAGGGCTCTGCTATGGCAAGGAATATGGCAAATAATAAATAAAACGGATTGATATAAGGTCCAGACCCCGAATGAAATTCAAAGATATAGAAATTATAAATGGAGAAAAGACAGCTTAATGATCTTAATTTAAGCTGTCTTTTTAATATATAGTAAAATGCTGGTTTTGCTCTTTTTGATGTATAAGCTGATTTTATTCTACAGAGGCTTCATTCATAACCTGACAGACCGTATCAAGGATCAGCTGGGAGGTATATGGAGAATCATCCGACAAAACAACCTGATCCGGGGCGATATCCTGTGCCAGCTGATCCGATATTTCCTTGACAGCAGGCTTAATGAGAGGATACATGGTTTCAACGGATTCTTTTAGATTTACAATCTCAACAGATTTTACCCGGTCCTTATCCAATGAGACTCTGAGATTGATCTTGGATTCCCCAAGAGTCAGTTCGCTGTTATATACGCCGGCTATGTATTTATCCGAGCCGGTGGAAGCAGACTTTTTCAGGCTGGAGATGGCTGAGGAAGAGGTGTTGGTACTTCCCTTTTCTTTGCCCGGCCAGAACATAAAGAAGAGAAGTACGAGCAGTAAAATGCCCAGACCCACAAAAACAGCAGTATAAATAATTTCCTTCATTTGAAATATGACAATTCTGGTACGCGACATAGGAAAACCTCCCAATATGATAAATTTCCGGTTATTACAGTATATTCCAAAAGGAGAAAGATAGAACCGGGATACGCTTTTCTTGCAGTAGAAAATAACGTATAATAAAAAGGAATTGTTTGAAGCAGGAAATAAGAGCGGACTAAGAAAATATTTTCAGGGAAGACAGGAATGGGAGGCATAAAATGGCAGTTTATTTTGTATTGGGAGGTTCCGGACGGGGAAAATCTTATTTTGTGAATCACACCATCGTGGAGAGAGCGCAGGCAGAAAAGGATAAGACCTTTCTGATGATCGTGCCGGAGCAGGCAACCATGCAGACACAGAAGGAGATTGTGGGAATCAGCGAACAGCAGGGAATCATGAATATAGAGGTGCAGAGCTTTGTACGTCTGGCATATCGCATTTTTGGAGAGACAGGGACTGCAAACCTGCCGGCGCTGGATGACATGGGAAAGACGCTGATCCTTCATAAGGTGCTGCTGGAGCAGGAAAAAAATCTGCATTATTTTGGAAAAAATGTCCATAAAAAAGGATACGTAGCAGAGATTAAGTCATTTCTTTCGGAGATGATGCAGTATGGGATCGATGAAGAAGGTCTGGAGGACATGATTCAGTCGGCTGGTTCCAGGATGGCATTAAAAAGCAAGCTGGAGGATATGAAGGTGGCATACCGCAGCTTCCGGGCATATCTCAAGGACAACTATATTACATCTGAGGAAGTGCTTACCGTTTTGAGCGGTGTGGTATCCCAGTCAGTGCTTTTAAAAGATGCTGTGATCTGTCTGGACGGATTTACCGGATTTACGCCGGTTCAGTATCAGCTGATCGAGGAGCTGATGCGGGTCTGCAGTGATATTTATGTAACGGTCACCATGGATGAGGCGCAGGAAATCTTTCAGCCGGGGGAAAAGCACGAGCTTTTTTATCTCAGTAAAAAGACAACGGCTCATTTTCTGCATATGATCAGGGAGAACGGAATAGAGGAGCCGGAGATTATCCGTGTGGGAAAGGAAATCGGAAAAACAAGATTTCATGGATCCGATCAGTTGCAGCATTTGGAACAGTCGCTGTTTCGCTTTCCGGTTAAATCATTTCATAAAGGAGATGCGGAAGGAACCGGGGATGAGCGGGAGGACATCAGTATTCATCTGTTAAAACAGCCGCAGCAGGAGATATCCTTTGTGGTGGGATGCATTAAAAAGCTTCGCCGGGAAGGATACAGGTATCGGGATATCGCTGTGGTGGCAGGAGACATGGAGGTTTACGGTCCTCTGGCGAGGGATATTTTCGGACAGGCGCAGATCCCTTGCTTTGTGGATCAGAAAAAGACGATTCTCGCCAATCCCCTTGTAAATATGCTGGATGCTCTGATCGATATGATCCAGTATGATTTCCGATATGATACGGTGATACGGTATCTTCGGGGAAAATACTCCATGCTGGGGATGGAGGAAACAGATCTGCTGGATAATTATCTGCTGGCATCGGGGATCCGCGGGGCAGGCCGCTGGAAGAAAGAATGGGATGCTGTCGGGATATACCGTCTCTGGGATGAAGAGCAGGGCCGGGAGTTAAATCAGAAGCTAAATGATATCCGGCAGAAAGTATGGAATAATATACAGGAAATATATAGCCGTATCAAAACCAGAAAGCATACAGTGAGAGAATTTGCTGAAGCACTGGTACAATTTATGGAAGAGCAGGATTTCTATGGGAAGCTGACAGAGGATGTAGAAGTCTTCCGGCAGATGGGAGATGCCGGATCAGCCAAGGAGTATGATCAGATATACGGCATTGTACTGGATGTGCTGGACCGGCTGGTAGAGCTTTTGGGCGAGGAGAAGATGTCTTTAAAGGAGTTTAGGGAGCTTTTAGATACCGGCTTCAGCGAGGCAAGAGTGGGACTGATCCCGCCGGGAGTTGATCAGATCGTTGTGGGAGATCTCACCAGAACCAGGCTGGATCATGTGAAGCATTTGTTTTTCCTGGGAGCCACGGACGCCAATATTCCTTCCGGAACCGGCGGAGGAGGGATCCTGTCAGCGTCGGAGAGAAGTTTTCTGGAACAGGAAGATTTTGAAATGGCACCCACAGAACGTCAGAAGATTTATACGGAGCAGTTCTATCTCTACCTGACTCTGACCAAGCCGGAGGAACACCTGTATCTGTGTCTGTGTGAGGTGGGGAATGACGGTAAAGAACAAAAGCCGGCATATCTCATTGACCGGGTCCGCAGATTGTATCCTGATATCTCTGTTCATGTGGAGGAGCAGTGTCAGGATGCTGTCCGTATATTGGGACAGGATCGGGGGATGACATATCTGATCAAGGGACTGCGGGACCGGAGTTTTGAGGATAGCAGATGGCAGCAGATATACAGTTATTATAAGGAATATAAGCCGGAGGAGCTGCAGAAAATACTGGAAGCAGCCTTTTATCAGCCGGAAAAAGCAAAGCTTGTCAGGGAGAATGCAAAGCTGTTGTATGGCGATACGCTCTACGGCAGTGCATCACGTTTTGAACTGTATGCGTCATGTGCATATCGTCATTTTCTGCAGTATGGACTGCGATTGGAAGAGCGGCAGGAAAGAACCGTGGAGTTTTATGATATCGGAAATGTCATCCATGAGACGCTGGAGCTTTATACGAAGGATCTGATCCTTCATAACAGGAAATGGCAGGATGTACCGAGCGATGAGAGAAAGCAAAAAGCAGAGGAATACTTCCGGCAGGTGGCAGAGCAGTACAAAAACGGTCTGCTGCAGGATACGGCGAGAAACCATTATCTGATGAAGACCATGAAACGTGTGCTTCATCGGACGATTGCGGCAATATCATCGCAGATGGGGCAGGGAAATTTTGAGACCGTCAGCAGCGAGCTTCGTTTTGAGCAGCTTCATGGTCCGTTACGACTGCAGGGTAGTGTGGACAGAGTGGATCAGATGTCCGGAGAAGATGCGGAATATATTACGATTGTCGATTATAAAACCGGAGACAAGGATGTTTCTCTGTCAGATTTTTATTATGGTCTGCAGATGCAGCTTGTTATCTATCTGCAGGCAGCTGTTGATGCGGCAAAAGAAAAGACGGAGAATTGGAAAAAGATCATTCCCGCCGGTATATTTTATTTTCATCCTCAGGATCCGATCCTGGAATCTGTGGATGCGAAGGACAAGGAAAAGAAACTAATAAAAGAGTTTCGAATGAAGGGGCTGCTCAATGAATCTGATCCAGTGGTAGAGGGGATTGGCGGAGACGGAGTGACCTCTACCAAAAAATGCGTGGCAGAAAAAGAATTTGATTATTTTATGAGGTATACGCAGGATACTTTGGAAAAGATGAGTGAGGATATTCTCGGAGGAACCATTGAAGTAAATCCGTATCGCCGGGAAAATGATAAAACACCATGTGAATATTGTCCGTATCACGGAGTCTGCCAATTTGATCCGCGGCTTGGAAATAAGTACCGCAGTCTGATAAAATTAAAAGACGAACAGGTCTACATGGAATTAAAAGAAAAGTATGATAAAGAGGAAACGACAGAATAGGAGGGGAACGGGAATATGGGAAATATGAAATGGACAAAGGACCAGCAGAGCGTGATCGATGCAAGGGACAGTAATATTCTCGTGTCCGCAGCGGCGGGCTCCGGTAAGACCGCAGTTCTGGTGGAAAGGATCATACAGGAGGTGACAGATGCCGATCATCCCATTGATATAGACCGGCTTTTGGTGGTGACATTTACCAATGCAGCCGCAGGGGAGATGCGTCAGCGTGTGGGAAAGGCACTGGAGGATGCACTGGTGGAGCATCCCGGGGATAAACGCCTGCAGAGACAGCTTTCTCTGCTTCACAATGCGCAGATCACTACGATCGACAGCTTTTGTCAGAGCATTATCCGCAATTACTTTCATGTGATCGATCTGGATCCGGTATTTCGTGTGGCAGATGATACAGAGATGAAATTGATGAAGCAGGAGGTGCTGGACGAGATCCTGGAGACGTGTTATCAAAAAGCAGAGGAAGAACCGGAAGCCGAAGAATGCAGAAATTATATTGCAATGATCGATACATTTTCCACCGGCAGAGATGACAGTGCGGCAGGGAAGCTGGTGCTGGATGTCCACAGGATGTCCCAGAGTGCGCCATGGCCGGAGGACTGGCTGAATGGGATCGTGGATATTTATGAAAAGAAAACGACGGACTGGATAACAGAGATGCAGGGATATATTGCCCATATGATCGACGGATATCTGATCCGGGCAAGGCGTACTCTGGAAATATGCCGGCAGGATGGACCGGCAGAATATGAGGCGGCCATTGAGTTCGATGTAAAGCAGCTGGAGCAGTGTGCGGCTGAGTCAGAATATTGCGCATACGCAGAGAGAATTTCCTGTTTTGAGAAGATGAAACTTTCCGCCAGCAAGGCAGAAAATAAGAAGGTTATTCAGGATATGAGAAAAGCTTATATCGACAGGGGGCTGTGGAAGCTGAGGGACAAATATTTCAGGGAGGAGCTGCAGGGACCGTATGAACAGATGGCACCGGCAGTCAAAGGCCTTGTGGAGACCACGAAGCTGTTTGCGGAGGCGTTTTCCGCCCGAAAGAGGGAGGAGGGCGTGCTGGATTTCAGTGATATGGAGCATTTTGCGCTGCAGATACTGGTGGACCATGAACACGGAGATGTGCCAAGTGAGGTGGCAAAGGAGCTGCAGGAATTTTATCAGGAGATCATGATCGACGAGTATCAGGACAGCAGTTATATCCAGGAGGCCCTTTTGTCCAGTCTGAGCCGGGCAGAGCAGGGACAGCGGCCATATCTGTTTATGGTGGGAGATGTCAAGCAGAGCATATATCGTTTCCGTCAGGCGCGCCCGGAGCTGTTTAATTTCAAATACGAGGCATATGGAAGTGACCCGGATATGGGACAGAGAATAGATCTCCATCAAAATTTCCGAAGCAGGGAAATGGTTCTGGAATCAACAAACTATCTGTTTCGCAAGATCATGCAGAAATGTCTGGGGGGCATTGTTTATGACCGGGCGGCCAGTCTGGTGCCGGGGGCGGTATTTCCGGAGGATTCCCACAGGACGGCAGGGAAAACACAGGTACTGGTGATCCGGGAGGATAAGGAATTTATGGATAAGGACTCTCTGGAGGCATCTGTGATCGGCGAAAAAATACGGGAGCTGGTGCAGGGAGAGGAGCCTTTATATATTTACGATAAGGGAGATTACCGGCCGGTGCGTTACCGTGATATTGTTGTGCTTTTGCGGAGTCCGTCCAGGATTACGGACAAATATATAGAAGTGCTTTCCCAGAAAGGGATACCGGCGTATACCGAGACAAAGACCGGATATTTCAGATCTATGGAGGTAGAGGCTATCCTCAATTTTCTGCGGATCCTGGATAATCCAAGGCAGGATATTCCATTGGCATCGGTTCTTCATTCACCTCTGGGGGGATTTACAGATGATGAGCTGGCAGAGCTTGGAGCGCAGCATCGGGGGATCAATTATTATGACAGCTTAAAGGAGGCGGGAGAGGATCTGTCGGAAAGCCTTCAAAGAAAAGTGTCCTATTTTTTGGACATATTAGAAGACTATCGGAAGCGCGCCGGTGTGCTTCCGGTATATGATCTGTTACAGCAGATATACCGGGAGACCGGATATTATCATATTATGTCTTCTATGCCGGCAGGGGAAAAGCGGGCAGCCAATCTTGATCTGCTGTTACAGCGCGCTCTGGATTACGCAGCTAAAGGCAATCATGGTGTATTCTCCTTTGTGCAGTATATTGAGAATATGAAGAAATCAGAGGTTGACTTTGGAGAGGCCTCCCTTGTCAACGAAGGAATGGATGCGGTGCGGATCATGAGTATCCATAAGAGTAAGGGACTGGAGTTTCCGGTGGTATTTCTGGCAGGGACAGCGACGCAGTTTAATCTTATGGATGCCAGGGGCGTTGTCAAGGATAATGATTATGGCATCGGGGTTGATTACATTAATCTGGAGGACAGATACAAGAAGAGAACCCTGTTGAAAAATTTCCTTGCAGACCGCTCAGTGGCAGCGACTCTTGCCGAGGAGATCCGCGTGTTATATGTTGCGCTGACCAGGGCGAAGGAGCAGCTGATCATAACAGGTGTGACCGGAGATATGGAAAAGGATCTGGAGAAGTGGGAGGATCAAAGCCCGAAATATTGTATGGCGGATCTGATCTCTGCAAAAAGTTATCTGTCTCTGATCATGCCACTGATCTGTGACCGGTCGGCAGAACCGTATTTTGAGGTCGAAAAATGGGACAGCAGTATGGTTACCGGACTGGCAGCGGAAAGTCTGATAGTAGATGGAGAAATCTACCGGAAGCTGCAGATCTGGGATCAAAATATCTGTTATGATCCGGAGCTGCGGGATGAGATGAAGGCAGAGGAGGAGTATCAGTATCCTTATCTGGCGCAGCTTCAGCTGCCGGTGAAAATATCGGTGACGGAGCTGAAGCGTATGGAGCTGCAGGCGCAGAAGATGGAGGAGGATGCCTGGACTGAGGATCAGCTTGAACAAGTGAAAGGTGGACAATCTACACGCGTAGAACGCACGGGAGATGGAACGAAAAATGAGGAAGAGAATACGGAGAAAGCTGCCCGCGGCATTGAAATTCCAAAACCGCGATTCCTGCAGGGAGAGGAAACGCTTTCCGGGGCGCAGCGGGGTACCGTATATCATTCCATTTTTGAGCATCTGCCGTATGAGAGCATGGATGAGCATACGACGCCGGAAGAATTTACATCATGGCTGGAACAATTTACAGAGAAGGGATATCTTACGCCGTCAGAAAAAGAGATTGTCCATGCAAAGGATTTCTGTACGTTTTTGCGGACAGATCTGGGGAAACGTATGGGAAATGCCCGGAGAAACGGAACCCTTTACCGGGAGCAGCAGTTTATGATGGGGATTCCCGCGCAGAGACTGCATCCGGAGATATCCGGAGAGGATACGGACAATGTACTGGTACAGGGGATTATTGATGCCTGGTTTATCGAGGACGGGGACATCATACTGGTGGATTACAAGACGGACCGCATCAGGCGGGATATCCGGGAGCTTGTGGACAAATACCGGATCCAGCTGGAATATTATGCAGATGCTCTGCAGCGGGTAACCGGCCGTAAGGTAAAGGAAAAAATAATATATTCCATTGCAAAGGGAGAGTCTGTTGAAATATAATGATGTTAAGAATAAAAAGCAGGCAGTTTCTGACGGATACTGCGGGAAGCTTTGTATGAGCGTAGAAAGAGAGGGAAAATCGTGAGATCATTTTTTGTAAAGAAGCGTAAATTTACGGTGTGGGGCATGGTAGCTGCAATATGTATCAGCACTGTTATGCCTCCGGTGGGACAGGCTGTACATGTGTCGGCAGCTGCTTATCCGACGGCTGCGGCCACGACCATGGCAGCGGAAACGGCCACGGCAAGCCCGGCTGCGACTACTTCCGGCGGTGGCATTGCCAGCCCGACACCAAAGCCGACCCGGACACCTTTGCCTGCGGTAACAGCAAAGCCAAAGGCGGATGTTTATTTGAAAAATGCGTCTCAGGATATTACGTTAACCGTGGGGGCAGCAGGTGAATTTGATCTGGAGTGGAAGGATTTTGCAGGGTATGCATTGGAGAATCTCACAGAGCTTCGTTATCGCAGCGGAGACAGCAGCATATTGCAGGTGACATCCGGTGGTCAGTACCGTGCGGTCAAGACGGGGCATGCCACATTAACTGTGACCGGCCTGGATGGCAGAGACGGGGAGACTATGCTGGAGAGGACATATACAGTTTATGTGTATCCGGATATGTCCGGGGTATCCCTGTCTAAAAAGTCTGTGGAGATCTATATAGTAAAAAACAGCTACAGCACAGAGCACAGTGTTGAGATCGATATAAAAGGAGGAGATACCGGTCTTTTTGATGAGGATGAAAACGAGGATCTGACCTATGAGGTTTCCTCCTCCAACAAGAAAATGTATGTATCTTCCAGAGTGTACAGGGGAAAGCTGATCCTTTCCTGCAGCGACGCCGGAACAACTACGGTTACGTTCCGCCTGTACGACAAAGAATTTCAGATCCAATTAAAGGTATCTGTGGTGGAAATATCGGACACATCTGTTTTGCTGGTACGCCACAAAACAAAAAAACTGAAGGTCAAGGGTTACAGCGGGAAGATTCAGTGGAAATCAAGCCGTCCGAAAGTAGCATCTGTTTCCGGAAAGGGAAAAGTCCGGGGCAAAAAGGAAGGAAATACCATTATCAGTGCAAAGATCGGAGACATTCGTCTGGGCTGTGTAATATCAGTTACCACTGCAAAGAAAAAGAAGGTTATCCGGTGTGCCCAGAGAATTTCATCCACCGGTCAGTACAGTCAGCCGAAGCGCATGTTGAAGGGATATTATGACTGCAGCTCACTGGTATGGCGTTCGTATTCTAAATACGGCGTGAAATTCGGTGCGTCGTCCTATGCGCCGACTGCGGCAGGAGAGGCGGAATATCTGGCAAGACGTCATAAGCTGCTGAAGGGCGGCTTCAGTCAGAAAAATGCTTCAAAGCTTAAGTTTAAGGCGGGGGATCTCATGTTTGAGACAGGTGCATCCAATGGCCGGTACAAAGGGATATACCATGTGGAGATGATCATAGGATATGAATTTTATGGCTGGGATGAGAATAATAAACCGGTCGTTGTGGTGAAATGGGCGAATCGTCCGGATGGGCACTATGGATACGGAGTCGGAATCGTTGGGAAAATGTAGAAAATATGACAAATTGCTTGACCATACCTATAGAAAGATTTATTATTGTATAGAAGGTATAATTGTACAGATATTCGTGGAGGTATGGTTAATTATATGAGGATAGCAATTTGTGATGATGATGTTATTTTATGTCATCAATTAGAAGGTATTATTCTAGGTTTTGGGAAAAATGAGGATGTGCCGGTTCAAACTTCCGTGTTTTTTGATGGCAAAGGTCTTTGGGAATATATGAAACAGGGAAACCATTTTGATCTGATCTTTCTGGATATCGAAATGGAGCAGATGAATGGCATCGCCACAGGGCGGGCGATTCGGGATACACTTGGAGATGAGGAGTGCAAAATCGTTTTCATCTCCAGCCGCAGAGATTATGCCATGGAGCTATTTGCAATACGCCCCATGGATTTTCTGGTAAAACCGGTTAAGGAAGAAAAGCTCAAAGCAATTTGGGAATTATATAGCCGTCTGTATCAAAAGGAACGAAATGTGTTTTATTATGAAGCGAAGGGAAGTAAGAATTATATTGCGTTTAACCGTGTTCGGTATTTTAAGGTAGATAACAGAAAGATAGAAATACATACGATCAGCGGCGACGTGATCACATTTTATGGAAAAATGGCAGAGGTGAAAAAACAGACAGATGCCGGGAGATTTATTCAGATTAGCCGGTCAGAGCTTGTAAATTATAATGCTGTTGAGGAATACAGGGAGGATATGTTAATTCTCCGTGGAGGAGAAGGGCTTCCGATCGTAGCCTCCCGCCGGAAAGAAGCAGGGGAGAAGATATTAGATTATATGGGAGAGATGATGTAATGTACACCGCATTATTTTTATTGTCAGAGCTGATAGTAACGAGAAAATGGAAAAAGCTGTAAAAAAGATTGCAGATAGGAAAAAATAACACAATATATATCAATAAAATAAATTCACAACAATGAAAGCCCAATTCACAACATTGGGCTTTCATTGTTGTGAATTTGTTGCATAATGAACTTAGTAACAATTTGATCCGGAAATATTAGTGAAAGAAAAAAGGAGGTGAAAGAATGTATTTACAAAAGAAAGAGTGGTGCAGAGAAACCATTGAGAAATCGTTCTTTTCATGATTCTATAAGAAGGATAAATGAAAGGAACACAGATCAACTAAATATTATTGTTATAACAAAAAATTAGAATTCATTAGGGGTTACTATTTCGCAAAAATATGCTAAAATGTATATGAAGGAAATGGAGGTATATAGTATGAAAAAATTATTAAAGAGTGTAATGGCTGTTATGATGTCTTTGGCAATGGCTGTTTGTTTATTAGCTACGGAAGCGGGAGCAACAGAGGTTTCAAATCACGATGATGAAATTTCGCTTAACAGTCTTATCATTGGACGTTCATATTCTGCAGGTGATAATTATGGAAAAATAACAATTCAGTTTACAAATCAAAGTACATTACTTGTAACGTATACGAATTTAATGTCAAAAAAAAGATATGTAGAAATGTATACTTCAACGTCAAGCAAAACATTTGCAGTGAGAAAATTTACGGTAGCTAAAAATGCAGCACACAGTGAATCATATAGTATAAATATTGCAAATGCAAGTAAAGTTACTGTGACAGTATATCCACATACATCATCAAGCGCCGGATCTGCATATATGGATCCATTAACGGTATATGCACAGTAAAACATGGAAGGACTACCAATGTTTTACTGCTGTTTGGAGTATTAAAAGATTCTATGCTATGATGATATTAATTTCGTAGATGATATCATTATAGCATAGAAATTCTTAGGATAGATCATTATAGCGTAAATACATTAAAAAATATCGGATGGGGGAGGAGATATGCATGAAAAGAAAGATTATTTTTGGAGTGATTATTTTTTTATGTATTGGAAGCGCGAAGATTAAAACGGTCAAGGCATATACGGTGACGGCACAGAAGGACGGAATATATGCGGAGGCAATCCCGGACACGATCATTGATAATGCACCGGCATTGTTTCAAAAAAACGTGAAAAAAGCATTGAAATATGAAAACAAATATAAGGACGCAGATATGGTTACCAAGGCAAATAACATTCCCTATCCTTATGATAAATTTATTGATGTGGCGAAAAAAATCAGACCTTCTGATGAGATTGTGATTCGCAATCCATTTTGTATCTATAATATGCGGGGGGAAGGAAAAGGAGCGGCACCTTCCAGATATTATTTTTTGGCGGAACAGAACAGGGAAAAGCTTTGTTATTTCAGCCTTTATATTGATGGAGATAATCAGAAGATTCGTTTTGGTTATGATAAACCCATGGATCAGTATTTTAAATACGATGAAAAGACCATGAAAGATGCCATATTTTACGAGATTGATTTCATAACCTATGCCGAGACACCGGACAAGGTCTATGAGGTGAGAAATCAGAATGATAGCGGAAATATGATGGCAGGAAGCAATGAACCGGATCTGGAAAAGACCGTGAAGAAATTTAAACAAAAGGATTATAGTGAGAAAAAGGATGAGATATTGTCTTATCTTGCAAAGGCTAAGAAGAAGGGGGTGTCCCGCAAAACAGAGAAAAATTTAAAACTGGAATTGAAGGATGATTATGTAGAATCCGAGAGTGCGGAAAAAAATTTGGGTATCCAGAAATTAATCTATCCGGCGGCTGGAGCTGCCTGTGTCATTGTGGCAGCAGCGGTAATCTTTTTTGTGCGGAAACGAAAGAAGAGCAGCCTCGGCTGATCATCGGCTTTGCTACGGTGCAATAGAGGATGCGGAAAAAGTGAATTGAGGGAGGAGATATGTATGAAAAGAAAGATTATTTTTGGAGTGATCATTTTATTATGTATTGGAAGCACGAAGATTAAACCGGCTAGGGCATATACTGTGACTGTGCAGAAGGATGGAATGTATGCGGAGGTGGTGCCGGAAATATATTTAAATAATGCGGGAGCAATTTTTCGAAAGAGTGTTTCAAATTCCCTAAAGTATTACAATAAATATAAAGATGCAGCTCCAGTGACTTATAATAAAAAGATGCCTGCAGAATACCGTGATTTTGTTGATCTGGCAAGAGAGATTAAGGACTCTGATAAAATAGTGATAACAAATGTTTTTTTTATTTATGACCAGTGGCACAGATCGGGACAAGGCGGATTGTGTAAATATTATTTTGTGGTAAAAAAGAACGGGGAAAAATTCTGTCTGTTTGAACTGACGGAAGACATAGAGACCGGAGAGATTATTTTTTGGTATGACAAGGTAATGGATCAGTATTTTAAATACGATGAAAAGACCATGAAGGATGCGATATTTTATGAGATTGATTCCATAACCTATGCCGAAACACCGGATCAGGTATATGAGGTGAGGGATCAGGAGGATCGCGGAAATATGATGGCAGGAAGTGATGAATCTGATCAGAATAAAATTGAAAAAAGTTTTAAACAAAAGAATTACAGTGACAAAAAGGATGAGATTTTTGCTTATCTGAAAGATAAGTCCGGTGTATCGAAAAAAACAAAGAATAAATTAAAGCTTGAATTAAAGGATGATTATGTGGAATCAGAGGATGAAAGTAAAAATGCCGGCATAAGCAAGGTGGTTTATCCGGCGGCTGGAGTTGCCTGCGTCATTGTGGCGGCAGCGGTAATCTTTTTTGTGCGGAAACGAAAGAAGAGCAGCCTCAGCTGATCATCAGCTTTGCTACGGTGCAATAGAGGATGCGTATATAGTCAATTGGACAGGAGGTATGCTGATGAAATACATATTAAAAAATATCAGGTCCTTTGCAAAGGATTATACGAAGATATTTGTGCTGCTGATCGTTACGATCATGGCATCGACGCTGATCATTCATCTGTCCTACGGAATGTTCCGGGAATATAAAGAGCGGAAAGAGCTGAGCCGTAGTGCCACTAATGAGATCGTGTTCCGGTTGAAGGGATCATATGTTTCCGGTGCACAGGACAGTGCTGACGGAATGGGAAAGTTGACGGTTATGGGGGATCTGAATGATCAAAAGTATGAAAAACGGGATGATGTTCCGGATCTGACGGCGGCCGATATCAAGAAGTTTGCCAAAGAAGTGGATCAGGAGGTGGCAGGAAAGCTTCTGAATATCCACACCGGGATCCTGGAGGGAGAGTACCGGTTTGACACAGACTTTCTGATCGATTACGGACGGATCGTCAACAGCGGTGATTATGGCCCGGATTCTTTTTATAATTATGTGTTTGGATCGATGACCGTGAATATTTTCCAGTACGGCAGATATTTTTCAGACCGGGAGTATGCCGAGGGAGACAAGGTGTGCATCATGTATGGTGTTCAAAAGGAACCTGAGGGGGACTATCTCAAGAAAAATATGACAGAATCCGGAACCGTGATGATCGGCGGAGACGAATATGAGATCATTGGTCTGCAGAATGGAATCGGGACAGGATTTCTGCCGATTACAGCGGTAGGAGAAGATGCGGTTCTTCTGGATGAGATCGATATGCGGTTTAAGGACAATATTTCCCTGCGGGAGATCAATCTGCTGATCAAGGCGGCAGAAAAATGTTTTGGAGACAGGGTGGAATGTAATTATGATCTGCAGGAAACAGAGGGCAATGATTATATGTATAATACAGTTCTACTACTGATATTGGTAGTTTCTATGGTGGCAGCATTTAACTTCTGCGCATTATATCATTACATTGTGACCACCAGACAGCGGACGCTGAAGATTTTCCGGATATGCGGTCTGAGCCATAGTAAGAGTGTCCTGCTGTATCTGGGAGAATGTTCGGTTTTGTCGGCAGGAACTTATCTGGTGACACTGCTTCTGTTCCGTTATCTGCTGATGCCGTTTCTGGCTGGCAGGTGGAATGTATTTGATTTCCATTTTCCGGTCCGGGTATATGGAATGTTATTTCTAATTTTTTTTGTGTCCTCCTTTGTGCTTCAGTTCGTGATGATCCACTGGACGTTGAAAAAGAAAATGATCCGCTAGTACAACGAAAATGAAAGCAATGATTCATGATCTGTTGTACCGAAAGGAGGAAAATGTATGACATGGAAATATGCAGTGCGTGAGTGCAGAATGCACATTGTAATGTCGGTTCTGTGCCTGATACAGGCGGTGTTTTTATTTGCCATTGTGACAGGACTTTTGTCTATTTTTATGGTGCGTTACGAGAAATATCAGCCGGTGCGAAAGCTTGTAGAGCAGAAAGGATTTATTTGTAATTTATTGGGCAGTCATTATATAGAGGGAGAACACGAAGGAAAAATGGTGGAAACCTCTCAAGCATATAAGGCAATGCTGAAGGATGCAGAGGTTTGCGGACAGTATGATGTGAACGCTTTTGTCGAAGAGACACAGGAGGTTGCGGATGCAAGGAAAGAAGGCTCTTTCCATAAAAATGTCCGGGCTTATGATGACGGCTGGATCAGCGGATATACTCCGAAGCTGCAGTCGGGTAGCTGGCTTAAGACAGGGAATCAGGAAGGAAAGTATCTGGAGGCAGTGGTGCTGCAGAACCGGGAAAGATATAAAACAGGGGATGTGGTATATGTGGATACCAACTCGGAAACGGAGCTTAAGACAAAGATCCCGGTAAAGATCATCGGTGTGATCGACCGGAATGCAGATATTATTTTTGAGTCCAATCAAGAGGGCTCCGCAGACTATCATATTCTTTTCAGCAATATGGTTAAGCAGTCGGAGGATGTGGAAAAGCTGGATTATATTACAGGGGAAAGTATCTTTCCGCCAATAACCTTTTTTGTGTCCAAAAAGAATCTGGACCGGGTGCAGGAGCAGTATGTGGATCAGGAAGCAGAAGAAAATTTATCGGAAAACAACAATGATGTATTAAATACAGACAAGGAAATCTTTTTTACAAGCTTGTCAGGTCTGGCATTGATCACCATGGACAAAGAATGTTCAGATAAGCTGTACGCGTACAATAAGAACCGGGTGGCTCAGATTTCTGATTTTCGGTTCCTGCATGATCTTGATTACATCAAAAAGAATACCTGGCAGAATATTATGGCAGATATTTCCGATCTGATCCCCGCCGGTGTGGGAATGATCCTTTTTACGATTATTTCCTTTGTGACACTTTCCACCCTGATGTATCAGAAAAACATGAAGAAATATTCTATTTATTATGTGCAGGGGCTGACCTGGAAGCAGATCTTCCGGATCCATATCCTGTATATATCGCTGATCATTCTGACAGCACTGGTGCTTGGCATTCTGCTGATCCTTGTGGCAGGGCACTTCGGCATCTGGAGCGGACTGGCAGTGCAGCTTGGCGGCGTGCAGATTGCAGGCTGTCTGATCATTACGGTTCTGCTTTTGGTATCCTCTGCGTTAATGTGTCTGTCCTTGGTGAAGGGAAGATCGGCAAAGGAGATTTTGCAGGAGTAGTTTGAAGGTTTCACATGACGGATTTGAACCATGAGCTTCAAAGCTTGAAAGGGGGAGAAATATGATCTGTTTGAAAAATATAGTAAAAACATACAATAAGGGAAAAAGCAATGCCTATGAGGCACTTCATGGGATCTCCATGGAGATCAAGGACGGGGAGATGACAGCGGTGATCGGAACTTCCGGGGCAGGAAAGTCTACGCTGCTTCACATTCTTGCCTGCATTGACGGATATGATTCCGGAGAATATACCATTGACGGAGAAGAGGTTGGCAGGATCTCCGAAAAGCAGATGGCGCAGGTGCGCAATGAAAAGATCGGTATGGTAATGCAGGACTTTGCACTGGTGGATGGGTTTACGGCACTGGATAATGTATTGATCCCGTTAGATTTCGCGGGAGGAAAGCAGCGGCTCCGCAAGAAAGAGCGCAGGGAAAAAGCGTTAAAGATGCTTGATATGGTGGGAATGAAGGAATTTGCCGGAAAACCGGTCAATAACCTGTCGGGTGGACAGAAGCAGCGTGTGGCGATCGCCCGTGCCATTGCAAATGATCCGTCTATCATACTGGCAGATGAGCCGACGGGAGCATTAGATTCTGCCACGACGGAGGAGATCATGAAGGTATTCCGTGATCTTAATGAGCAGGGAAGAACGATCGTTATCGTGACGCATGATCCTGCTGTGGCAGAGCAGTGCGGCAGAGTGATCCGGATCGAGGATGGACGGATCGTGGAGTAAAAAGGAGGCTGCCGCTTCACGATTTTTTAATCGTTAAAGTGACAGCCTGGTGTTTTTTATAGGTCAATCGAATGCTCATTTAGCAAAAATTCATATAGTCCCAAGTGAAGGATTCCGTCTTCGTCCGTCCAAGGTTTCATGGACGTTTTTGAAACAATAATCTTCTTAAAGAAATCGTTTGTATTCTTTAAAGGCCTGAGTTCCGTATTCATTTTCTCTTCATTTGAAAGATTAAGTGCGGACTGAATATAATACTTTTTTGAACCGGCGTTCACAACAAAATCTATTTCAACCTGTGCTCTTGATTTTTTTCCGTTTTTTGTATTGGTTAATTCTATAACACCTACATCAACAAAATACCCACGGCATAACAGTTCGTTGTACATAATGTTTTCCATTATATGTGTTTCTTCCTGCTGGCGGAAATTCAATTTGGCATTCCGCAATCCGATATCGGTACAATAATATTTGGATGGATATTCAAAATATTTTTTGCCCTTGACATCATATCTTTTGGCTACTTGAAAAAGAAATGACTCTACAAGATAGTCTAAATATTTTGAGATCGTATTTGATGAAACTTTAATTTGTTTTACCGATTGAAGCGTTCTTGCAATTTTAGAAGAATTTGTCAATGAACCGATGGAAGAACATAAATCATTCGTCAATTCCTCAAGTACATCCTGTAGTTCAATGTCGTATCTCTCGCTTATATCCTTAAAATAAACCTCATCAAACAGGCTTCGAAGATATTGCATTTTTTCCATATCATTTTTCTTTGATAAAGTAAGTGGCATTCCTCCATACATTGCATATTCTTCATAAGCCTCTGATTTATCACCGCCAACAAAGTTGTAATACTCTTTAAAGGAAAGTGGATATACTCTTACTTCATCTCCTCGTCCTCGAAATGCGGTCAGAACATCCTTTGTGAGTAGCTTCGAGTTACTACCGGTCACATAAATATCAACATTCCGAAGCCTTAAAAGTCCATTGAGCACATTATACAATTTGACTTCATCCAGATTTTTCAATTCTTTATTTGAGATGGCATACTGAACTTCATCAATGAAAATATAGTTCATTTTATGGTCAACAATTTTTGAACGGATATATTTTGACAGCTCTGCCGGATCACGGTATTGCGTAAACATATCGTCATCAAGAGGAATTTGAAGGATCTGATCTTCATTAATTCCCTGTGAAATTAGATAATCATGATAGAGATAGAATAGCAAATAGCTTTTGCCGCATCTTCTGATACCGGTTATCACCTTGATGAGACCGTTCTCTTTTTTGTCGATCAACCTTTGTAAATAAGTGTCTCTTTTTATCTCGTTCATGATTTAACCACCTTCCGTTTAAAATTTAGGGGTATTGTTCCCTGACTTTTAAATCATTATACCAACTGTAATTCACAAAATCAATTGTATATTTAAAACTTAGGGGCATTTTTCCCTAACTTTTAAATGAAAAGACAGCTTGTGTGCCGGTTTTATAAAAAATTCAACACCACATGCAACATTTTGAAAACAAAAGACACATATCTATAACTGATGTTTGCGAAAGTGACAGGAAGGCAGGATATGTGAATGAAAAAATTATCAGAAAAAGAACGGTTTACTTTGACCGCACGTATTTTGATCGGAATCGTTTTATTGTGGATCATTATGAGAAGCGGCCTTGCTGGAAGCGTTATGTATTGGACTGGTTTGGAAAAGGGGCATATTAAAATCGATATTCAGGAAGTGTACGACATGAAAAAGATGCCCTTTGGAGGATATTTTCCGACCTTTCAGGTATCGTCTGCAAAGGGAAAGACAATTTTGGTCACGGCCACCAGGGGGAAGGTGCTCAACGTGACAAAATGTCAGAAGAGAATGCAGGCGCTTAACGTGACAAAATGTCAGGGGGGAATGCAGGCGGGAGAAAAAATAATGCCGCTTCGTTTCTATGCATTCAGTAATGGAAATGCGTCCTTCTGGTGGGGAAGCGACAGCGAAAAATGGTGGAATAGCAATGATACATATTCTATTTATGTGACCGTACAAAAATATGGTGTTGTTTTGGAGCGGCGCAGATTTTCGGTTAAGAAATATAAAGATAAACTATATCTGATCAAAGGGAAAAATGTTACAAAAACGGAAGAAACCGGAGCATTGATCGTTGACCGGCGGAAGGATGTGCAGCGGATTACAGGTACTTACGGAGGGGAAACGTGGAAAACATTAAAGCTTGATTTTAATCAGTTGAAAAGAAATGCAGCTCCTGATTTTGAAATTGCCGGAGGGGCATTCCGAAATTGCTATGAGTTGAAGAATATTGTAATAGAAAACTGGGATGATGAAATTTCCCTTTCGATTGATGAAAAAGCATTTCGAAATTGCTCCGATGATCTGACGGTATATTGTCCAAAGCAGACAAAGCTGCAAAAAAGACTTCAGGAGCTGGGCATTCATTGGAAAGAATATCGGAAAGAAGATTGGGAAAAGATACAGGGCTCCCCATATGTCGTAATGAGTGCGGTATATGAGGTATATAATCACGGAACGTTAGGGGCAGAGGTAAAACTTCCGGCAGTTACGAAGAAGGTCGAAGAGGGAGCATTTTCGGACTGCAGCAATAGTATTAAAATAATTCATTGAAACGACCGCATAAATAGATTATATTACTAATATAGAAACTGATGTATTGCGTTATATTATCGGAGGTCGAAATGAAGAGAAAAACTGGAAAAAGAATCACCGCAATTTGTATCGCAGTGGCAGCAGTGATATGTGCTTATAGCGGCGTGTGTTATTTTCAGAAAAAACAGTGCGCAGACAATCCTTACAAGGCATATGCAGCAAAGGAAGAAAGCCGGAAAGAGGGGAACTTTGAATACACATACAGAACCGGTGCAGAGGGGGTGTGGATTACAAAGATCACTCCGTCCGATGGAGATATTTCTGTGTTAAAAATTCCTTCAAAGCTGGCGGGGAAAAAGGTGGTTCGCCTGGGAAACGGAAACGGCACTTTTAAGCAGGAAGAAAACGCGGATGCCATGTGGGAAGCAGAAAACCGGAGAAATATATTCGGAGAAAAATGTTCCGAGGATTCCACCGTGGAGAATATCATAATTGAGCCAAAAGATGTGTATGACCGGGTGGCGCAGATTGAGGAAATAGATGTTCCTGATACGGTTCAGTGGATTGACCTGGGATTGTTTGCATATGTGCAGAACGGAAAGGTGCTTCGCTTGCCGGCAGGCCTTAAAACAAAGCTGGAGGATACGGGCTTAACCGGAGTGAAATGGAAGGAAGTTTCCTTTTCCGGAGAAAATAAAAACTATAAGATCGTAGATGGATTTTTGTGTTCCAAAGATGGAAAAACAGTATACGGACTTTTAGAGGAAAGAGAAGAGTCCAAGATTCCGGACAGAGTAGAAACGATCTCCAAAAAGGGAAATTATTTTGGAACGAAGGAAATGCAGATCCCGGCGAGTGTAACGGAGATTGAAGCGGCAGGTGAATATGAGGATCATAACTTTACGGAAGCTAACGTGCAGATTGCAAAGGATAATCCGAAATATGCAGAGAAAAACGGTTCGATCTATGATAAAACATCGGGTGAACTGGTGGCTGCATATCTCGACAATGGTGTGATCAACGTACCGGATACCGTAAAAAGGATTTTTTGTCCATGGTATATTGGTGATACAACAACTTTTCGTAGAATGGTGGTTCCAAAGAGCGTGACATTTATGCATACAAAAAGCGGTAATAATGTCCGGAATAATCCTGCCGGACATACCGGTACAACGTATTTCTTTGAGGGCAGAACACCGTTACATCTGGTATCGGGAGTCTGTCTGTTTGAGGAGAAAGATACGATTGTTGTTCCGAAGGGCTGTAAGAAAGATTATCAGGAAAAATGGAGCAGTAATGTCAGCAGGCTGCAACAGAAAATTTCGTGGGAGGAAAAATGAAATTTAGGATAATAGGAGGTGGAAAATATGAGACCAAAATTAATGGGGACTATGGCAGCACTATCGCTTGCTGTGTTATTGACTGCATGCGGAAACAACGGTCAGGATGCAGGATCGTCCCAAAAGGAGCCGGTACAAACAACAGAATCTGCAGATAAGACAGCAGAGCAGTCAGGAGATGAGATTGCAGACCTGCTTGGAAAGACATTGATTCCGGACGAGGAGAGAGATTATTATCAGAATTATTTCACAAAGAAATATGACAAGGTACGAAGGGATGATATTTCGGATTGGAAGGATTCTGACGGAAATTGGTGTTATCCGAAGGGATATGAGATTCAGTGGAGGCCATCCGATGATAAATTGATGGCGTCACAGCAGTTTCCACAGGAATTGTTGGAGGACATGAGCACCGGGGAGTTGTATCAATTTATTCGGAAAGCTCAGGGCTTTTGGGCACAGTCTGCATTTGACAATTATGCTCAGATGCTGGGCTACTATTATTGTCGTTATAATTTTATTGCGGAGCTTATGAGGAGAGAGGAATGTGCCGGGGTGATTCATACATATTATGAAAAGACTTCGGAAGACGATAAGAAGCAGTATTCTAAGACGGCTTCCCGTCAATTTTCCGATGGGAAAAAGCTGGAGAAGCAGGAGCAGTTTCAGTTATTGGAGGGATTGGAGTGGTTCTTTCAGTATAAGGAGGGAAAGTCTGTGCCGGATGACCTGACGTTTGGAAAACAACTGATTTCGGAAGACAAGTAATACAATCAAAAGCGTGTGGGATAAAGATAAAAGGAGAATCCGGAATCCCGGAAACGAAAGGGGAAGGCCTGTGAAGCATATCACTAAAATAATTATTGGGGCAGCATTTCTGGTCATTGGTGGTACAGTTGTAATGGGAAATGGTCAGAAAATAGAATTTGTCAGCAGTTTCTGATGTAAAAAGAGCTGATGCGGCAATCAAAACACCGGGACCGTTTTGGACAATGGCACCGGATGAGCAGCGGTATATTAATTATAGAAAAGATGGGCTTTGTTATACAAAGCTGACGGCTGTAGAAATTTGGGATCGGCCGCAGAAGTAGGGCTTTGAATACAACGATCCTTTATATGAACTGATTGCGTTTGAACAGGAGTTTGATGCAGCAGGAAATGCAAAGTATACAGACGTTGTTGTGCCGGAGGAGATCGAGGGCGTTCCTGTGATAAACAGCTATAGTTTTGCGGGGCATTATGAACTTAAGAGCCTCTGCATACGGGCAAAATACAGTTATCGCAACGACTGGCTTCGTTCCGGTTTACTTCGTGATTCGCCTGATTCCATAAAGGGATGTACCGGCTTGGAGCATTATGAAATGCCGCCGAGCGTAAGATGGCTTAGTAATGAGGATTTAGCAGATTGTAAAACCATTACTTCTTTGAATATTCCTCAAAGTGTAACGGCTATTATGGAAGATGCCTTTAAGGGCTGCAAGAATCTAAAAACAATCACCTTTGATAAATTTTCCAATCTAAATAATGCAGATGGGCTTCGTACCATGCCGTGGTGGAAGGATCATACGCTGGAAAACGGAATGACCATTTAACAAAAATGTCTGGTGGATGCCGGAAAAAAGGGTGGAACAATTACTCTTAGGGGAGATAATGTAGAAAAGATATTTGACAGTGCGTTCAAAAACAGTAAAGCCAAAACCATTCATCTGGAAAATATAAAGACCATGAGTAATGCTGCTCTGGCATATAATAAAGCTCAGAAAATTGTTTTGGGAAAAGGTATGAATACTATCCCGGAGGGATGTTTTAATGGGGATAGGAATCTCAAAGAAATCCGTATCACCTCAAAGAAAAAAATTGTTTGGGGAAAGAGTATGGATATAAAAAGTAGCTATTATACTGTGGTCGGCCTGGAGTCGGAAGCGTTACAGAAAAATCAGAAAATAAACATTTACATATATAGCAATAAGCTTCATAAAAAGTCGCTTCAGCGCACAAAGCTTTCGGCAAAGAAGGTGACACTGCATGTACCGGCGAAGATGGTGTCCCAATATCGGGACTGTGTGAAGTGCAGGGTGGTGGCTTTATGATAAATTGAATGTTACTAAAAGGATTGTAGTTTCTGTGTTTTCAGCATATATACTAAAAACTTAGAATTGGTTGATGATATGAAATGGTATGTTAAAAATATTTGTACATTGATAACTGCATTGCATGGGTGTATAATCTTCTTAATAAGAACACCAAGTGATGAGGGTAAGTAGAATTATATTTTGTTTGTGCCGTGGAAGATCCATGGCTATTTGTAGTATAATT
>CADAKW010000018.1 GCA_902788645.1 uncultured Lachnospiraceae bacterium | reverse complement strand
TCTCATGCTGCACATCACAGCAGAGAGGTTCATGACGGCAGATGGAGCCGGGGACGTGATTTCTGTTTCTGGGATTATCCGTTGATCGAGCTGGATCACAAGACAGCGGGGATCATTGGTTTTGGTCAGACCGGAAAGGCGATCGGCCGCGTGGCGAAGGCGTTTGGGATGAGGGTTATCACCAATGGCTCCCATGAGACGCCGGAGGGAAAAGAGATTGGAAGATATGTTTCCAGACAGCAGCTTTTGAAGGAGTCCGATGTGATCTTTCTTGCCTGTCCGTTGAATGAGCAGACGAAGGATCTGGTTTGCAAAGAAACTATTGCACAGATGAAGGATGGGGTAATCCTGATCAATACCAGCCGTGGCGGAACTATTGTGGAAAAAGATCTGGCGGAGGCCCTTCACAGCGGCAAGGTCTATGGAGCCGGTGTTGATGTGGTATCGGTGGAGCCCGCCAGACCGGATAACCCGCTGCTTACCTGTGAGAACTGCGTGATCACTCCGCACATTGCATGGGCCACCAAGGAGGCGAGAGGCCGTCTGATCGAGATTGCGTCCGAAAATGTGAAATGCTTTCTGGAGGGAAAACCGCAGAATGTAGTTCGTTGAAATACCTTTATTCTTTTTATGAAGTAGAAAGATACACAAAAAGGATTATTGTCGTATGATAGAGATGCTGTTACAATAAAAAAAGTAATGGTACCGATGTTTTAAACTTATTTCATTTAGATAATATTTATAAATTAAAAAGATAATATATGCAAAGAGGCATGTCTTCGGAAAACGGAGATGTGTCTTTTTTATATAAGAAATGAGGAATATTATGGCGGAAAGAATTATCAATACAACACCGAAACAGGATGGATTTTATATGCCGGGAGAGTTTGAGCCGCAGGAGCGGGTGTGGATGCTCTGGCCGCAGCGTTCTGATAATTGGAGAGATGGAGGAAAACCCGCGCAAAAGGCATACACAGAGGTGGCAAAGGCAGTCAGCCGTTTTACGCCGGTTGCTATGTGTGTAAACAGGGATCAGTACCAGAATGCCAGAGCACAGCTTCCTTCGGAGATACAGGTGATAGAAATGTCAGGTAACGATGCCTGGATGCGGGATATGGGTCCGTCCTTTCTGATCAATGATCACGGAGAACTGCGGGCATGCGACTGGAAATTTAATGCCTGGGGAGGTCTTGTGGATGGTCTCTATTTCCCATGGGATCTGGATGATCAGGTTGCCGGAAAGGTCTGCGAAGTATGCGGTGCAGCATCCTATCGCACAGAAGATTTTGTGCTGGAGGGAGGATCTTTTCATGTGGATGGGGAGGGGACCGTGCTTACAACAAAAATGTGTCTGCTCAGTAAGGGGCGCAATCCTCATATGACCCAGGAGCAGATCGGGCATAAGCTCTGTGAATATCTGGGGGCGGAGAAGGTGCTATGGCTGGAGGATGGGATTGATCCGGAGGAGACCAACGGTCATGTGGATGATGTGGCGTGTTTTGTGGGGTCGGGAGAGGTGGCATGTATCTATACGGAGGATCCGGCATCTCCATTTTATGAGACTGCCCGGAAATGTTATCAGCAGCTTTGCAGTATGACAGATGCAAAGGGAAGAAAGTTGAAGGTACATAAGGTATGCTGTCCGGCAGAAACAGTCAGGATTGAAAAGGATTTTTGTATTGACCGGACGCCAGGAAGTATTCCGAGACAGGAGGGGGATCTTTGCATTGCGTCTTATCTGAATTTCCTGATCACAAACGGTGGAGTGATCGTGCCGCAGTATGGTGATAAAAATGATGTTCTGGCATTGAAACAGCTCCGGCAGATCTTTCCGGACCGGGAAGTGGTTGGTGTGTATACACGGGAGATTGTCTATGGTGGAGGCAGTGCCGAAAACGGTACAAAAGGATGTAAAGTGATGTCCTATAAACAGGACAGAAAAATACGAAGAAACTGTACTGGAAACAGGACGGAAGGAGGACAAAACCATGAGAAATGTAACCGTAGCAGCCACACAGATGGCTTGCACCTGGAATCGGGAAGAAACCCTTTCAAGGGCAGCAGATTTGGTGGAGGAAGCTGCCCGGAAGGGAGCGAATATCGTACTTTTACAGGAGCTGTTTGAGACACCGTACTTCTGTCAGCAGGAGCGGACAGAATATTTAAAGCTGGCAACGACTGTAGAAGAAAATCCGGCGGTCACCTTTTTTCAAAAGCTGGCAAAGGAAAAGGAGCTTGTGATCCCGGTGAGCTTTTATGAGAAGGCAGGAAATACCGCCTTTAACAGTGTGGCAGTGATCGATGCAGATGGCAGCATATTAGGAGTATACCGCAAAACACATATTCCTCATTCTTTGTTGTATGAGGAGAAATTCTATTTTACACCGGGAGATACCGGATTTCGTGCCTGGAAAACAAAGTTTGGCACCATTGGCGTGGGAATCTGCTGGGATCAGTGGTTTCCGGAAACAGCCAGAGGAATGGCACTGCAGGGAGCGGAGATTTTAATGTATCCAACGGCGATCGGCTCCGAGATGAATGAGACGATTGATTCTATGCCTCACTGGCGCAGATGTATGCAGGGGCATGCTGCAGCCAATATTATGCCGGTGATCGCATCGAACCGGATCGGTACAGAAACAGATGAGACCAGCATGACCTTCTATGGCTCCTCCTTTATCACGGATCATACCGGGGAGCTTCTACAGAGCGCGGACAGGGAAAATCAGACGGTTCTGGTACAGAGCTTTGATCTGGATGAGATAGAAGAATACCGCAGATCCTGGGGCGTCTGGAGAGACAGGCGGCCGGAGATGTACGGGATCCTGACGACCCACGGAAAATAAAGATGCAGGTCTTTCTGAAGAGAATAAGGGATATTGACGGAATCCTTTGAAAAATATTGATAAATGTGTTACAATGTGGCGATGGTTAGATAATACTAACTGTCGCCGTATTATTATTTATGCATATATTTAATATACGACGTTATTTTGCGGGTAAGGTACGAAAAATACGTGGAAGAAAGGAGCAGAACATGTCGGAATTGATCATATTAAGTATTCCGTTTCTGGGAACATCCCTGGGAGCGGCAATGGTATTTTTTATTCGGGAGCGGATCGCTCCAAAGCTGGAGAAGCTGCTGCTGGGCTTTGCTGCTGGAGTCATGATCGCAGCCTCCGTATGGTCTCTGCTGATCCCGTCGATTGATATGACGGAGGCACAGGGGGGCGTTGGATGGCTGCCGGCTCTGGTGGGCTTTTTGCTTGGCATTGGATTTTTGCTGATATTGGATACGGTGATCCCGCATCTTCATTTGAAAAGTACGGAGCCGGAGGGACTCCATCCCGGACAGCCTCATTTGTCCAAGACCACAATGATGCTGTTTGCGGTGACTCTTCACAATATTCCCGAGGGCATGTCGGTGGGAGTTGCCTATGCAGGAAGTCTGATGAAGGGGGCCGGGATCACAGCGGCGGGGGCCCTTGCTCTTGCGCTGGGAATTGCCATTCAGAACTTCCCGGAAGGAGCGATCATTTCCCTGCCCCTTTGCGGGGAGGGTATGAGCCGCAGAAAAGCTTTTGTATGTGGTGTCCTGTCGGGGATTGTGGAACCCATCGGAGGCTTTATCACGATCCTGATCGCCGGGGTGATCTCGCCGGTGCTGCCGTATCTGCTGGCATTTGCGGCAGGAGCCATGATGTATGTAGTGATCGAGGAGCTGATCCCGGAATGTCAGGATGGGGTTCACAGCAATATCGGTACGATTGGTGCTGCATTAGGCTTTGCGTTGATGATGGTTCTGGACGTGGCGCTGGGGTAAAATAAAGAATAACACGGCGTTTGCAGTGGCTTTTTGGTGGAAAGTCATTACAAAGTGTTATGGAAGTAATAAAAAAGTATATCTTTACAAATGACAAAACTCTGTCTATAATAAGGAACATAATTTCAATTGAAGATAAAACAGGCGATGGAGCTTACACAATAAAGTTCATTGCCTGTTTTTTTATTTTTCAAAGGATTGAAATTAATCGTAGCCAGAGGAGAGACACAGGACAGAAGGGAGACATGACTATGAAAACATTAAAAAATGTAAAGAGAAAAGCAATATCGGTATTAATGACAGGAGCACTGGTGGCAGCAATGCTTACCGGATGTGGAAGTGCATCAAAGGATGCCGGCAGTACCTCATCCGGATCAGGAAGCAGCTCGGAAGCAGGAGGTACGGCCACGGATCTGAGCACCGTGGAGCTCACCGTAGGTACTTCCGGTACATACGCACCGTTCTCTTATTTTAAGGAGGATGGAAAAACTCTGCAGGGCTTTGATATAGAATTTCTCAAGGCACTTCAGGATAAGCTGGGCTTTAAGATTAAGGGAGATACGATTCAGGATATGGATTACGGTCCGTTGACTACATCCCTTGGACAGGGACAGCTTGATATGGGAGCCGCAGCTCTTTGTGCTACGGATGAACGTAAGGAAGTAATGAACTTCTCAGATACCTACTACGATGCCGGAATTATCGTAGCGGTAGGTAAGGACAACAATGATATCAAGTCGGTTGATGATCTGACAGACGGAAAATATAAGGTTGCTGTTCAGACAGGTACGATCGCTTATGAATATGCCACAGCAAATCTTCCGGAGAAATGTCTCCAGAGCTTTGATTCCCAGGCACTGGCATATAAGGCAGTAGAGGGTGGTCAGGCAGATGCAACGATCTATGATGCACCGGGTACTTCATATTCTATTAAAACCGGTGAAGTTAAGCTCAAGATCGTGGGTGATGAGTTCTATAATGGCCAGGCGCCGTATGCGATTGCATTCTCCTTTGATATCTGTAAGAAATATCCGGATATCATTGAGCATTGATAAGTTGAAGAAGGATTGGTGCGAATAGGGTGAAAAGTCCTTCTAAGGCGGTATTGCATACCGCCAAGAAGGACTAAGGTTTCACCCTTAGAAAAAGCTACGCTTTTTTGTGAAAAGTCCTTTTACGTAACTGATGACAGACACTGCCGGGGCACTTTCGGGTGCCCCGGATTTGATAAGGAGGCAGGACATGGGAATTGATTTAGAATTGTTACAAACCATTGGTCCGATGCTGTTTCGTGGTCTTAAGGTGACAATGGAGATTGCCGTGATCGGTATTTTGCTGGGATTTATCCTGGGTTCTCTGTGTGGTTATGCTTTGCAGGGGCGCAATAAGATCGCGAAGGGTATCGCCAATTTATATGTATGGATCATGCGAGGTACCCCGATCGTGGTACAGGCATTATATGTATATTTTGTGGTGCCGGAGATCATCGGGCTGATCAAGGGAGAGCGGATGGTATTGGATCCGACCCTTGCAGGTATTCTTGTTATTACCCTGAATGCCGGAGCGTTTATCTCGCAGCTGGTCAGGGGAGCGCTTGACAGTGTGGACATTGGCCAGAAGGAGGCGGGAGCTTCGCTGGGACTCAGTAAAATGCAGATCATGATACATATTATTATCCCGCCGGCATTCCGCTCGATCATTCCAAGCTTATTTAACCAGTTTATTATATCGGTAAAGGATACGGCACTTCTGTCCATGATTTCGGTCAATGAGATTACAAGACAGACGCAGAATTTTGTTATGAGAACATATAAGACTATTCCGGGTTATACGGTTTGTGCCATTTTTTATCTGGTGCTTTTGTCTGTCCTAATGATCGTACAGAAGCTTGTTGAGAAAAAGATTGCCAGCAAATAGGAGGTGCCATATGGGAAATACAATGATAAAGGTAAACCATCTGTCGAAGGCATTTGGTGATCTGGAGGTCCTGCGGGACATTAATATGGAAGTCAGCGAAGGAGAAGTAGTGTGTATCATCGGGCCGTCCGGTTCCGGAAAAAGTACGTTCCTGCGCTGCATTAACCAGTTGGAGACTCCCACGTCGGGGGAAGTTCTTTATAAAGGGGAGAATATCTGCGACAGTACGGCAGATATCCGTAAATTCAGGGAAGAGGTTGGCATGGTGTTCCAGAGGTTCAACTTATTTCCGCTTAAAACCGTGCTTGGAAATGTCACCATGGCGCCGGTTTTAACGAAGCATCGTAACAAATCGGAAGCAAAAGAGATTGGTATGGAGCTGCTCAAGAAGGTAGGTCTGGAGAATAAGGCGCACGTCATGCCGTCTACCCTGTCCGGTGGCCAGCAGCAGCGGGTGGCGATCGCCAGAGCTCTTGCCATGGAGCCGGCAGCATTGTTGTTTGACGAGCCTACATCGGCACTGGATCCGGAGCTGGTGGGTGAGGTACTCAATGTTATGAAGGATCTGGCAAAGGAAGGAATGACCATGATCGTCGTGACACATGAAATGGCATTTGCCAGGGATGTGGCGGACCGGGTCATCTTTATGGCAGACGGTTATGTGGTAGAGGAAGGACCGGCAAAGCAGGTGATGGAGAATCCAAAGGAAGAAAGAACGAAGACTTTCCTGTCGAGATTCTTAAATCAGTAGTGTCCGATAAATGGGACAGCTGGGATAAAGCAGGAACAGGGTGCTCTGCAGCCGTGCTGTGGTGCAGACAGGAGGATGCCGGATAAGCCGGCATAGGATCGGAGGTAGACTATGAAGAAATTTGTCGTAACAATAACAAGAGAATTTGGAAGCATGGGAAGACCCATCGCAAAGAGATTGTCAGAGCTTCTCCATGTGGACTATTATGACAGGGATATTGTGGAGGCGGCTTCCAAGAAGCTGGATCTGCCGGTTTCCGTGATCAGCAATGAGGAGGAAAAGGATACCACCGGATTTTTTGAAATGCTGTTTCCTCTGGGAACAGGAACGTCGGACCGCCAGAGCCGTATCTTTCAGGCACAGAGCGGTATTATTACGGCTCTGGCGGCAAAGGAGTCATGCATTATCGTAGGACGTTGTTCTGACTATGTATTAAGGGATGAGCCGGATGCGTTTCATGTGTTTGTGTATGCGGATTACAAGGATCGTCTGGCAAATTGTATGGGACCTCTGGGAATGAAAGAGGAGGAGGCCAAGAAGATGATCACAGAGGTGGATAAGGCGAGAAACCGTTATCATAAGAGGTATGCAAAGTTTAGTTCATCTGATCCGGCGCATAAGCATCTGATCATTAACAGCGGACTGCTGGGCGTGGAGCAGACGGCACAGATTCTGGCGGAGATCGTGCAGATGCGTTTTAAGGATGATGGCTGGCTGTGCCGGCGATATTAGCTGCAGGGAGTCTCTGGGGAACCATGGGACTCTTTGTGCGTGTTTATAATGCAAGAGAGCTTCACAGTATGGATATTGTGGCGATCCGGGCAGTGTCGGCAGTGATCGCTATGTTTCTGTTTATAATATTTGGCAGAAGAAGTTTGTTAAAGATACGGTTAAAGGATATCTGGTGCTTTTTTGGGACAGGGATCGGCAGCATTGTTTTCTTTAATTATTGTTATTTCAAAACAATCTCCCTGACATCCATGTCGGTGGCAGCCGTTCTTCTTTACACGGCACCGGCGATCGTGATGATCCTTTCACGGATTTTATTTGGGGAGAAGCTTACGGTGTGTAAAATGACAGCCCTCGTGCTGACATTTGTAGGATGCATTTTTGTGACAGGGATCGCAGGAGACGCTTCTGCCTTAAATATAGCAGGAATATTAACGGGCCTTGGCTCCGGTCTGGGATATGCACTGTATTCCATCTTTTCCCGCTATGCCATCGAGAGAGGTTATCAATCCCTGACCATATCCTTTTATACATTTTTGATCGCAGCCATTGTGACGGTACCCTTTGTCAACACCTCCGGTATTGTGACAGTTACCGCCGGCAGTCTTTGGATGCTTATTTTCTTTCTGGTGTTTGGCGTGGTCAGCACAGTGCTTCCCTACACCTTGTATAATTATGGATTAAATACAATAGAAAACGGAAAAGCTTCGATCATTGCCTCGGTAGAGCCGTTGGTGGCAACGTTTCTTGGAATCCTTATTTATCATGAAAAGATGAGTGTGGGAGGTGTTGTGGGGATGATCCTGATCCTTGGGGCACTGGTGCTGTGCAACAGCGGAGCGGGATCGGCGAACGACTGATCATTTAATTTCAGACCAGCTCTTTCAAGAATATCTGCATCAGCCGCTGTCCCCGCCTGGTAAGACTGTCCTTTCCGTCCTTTACACACCAGTCATAAATGATTCCGCGCTCCAGAGAAAAATAATTGTCAGCCAGTTCCTTTGCGTCTTCGCCGGAACGAAATTCTCCTTTTTCCTGCCCCTCCCGGATAAGCTGTGGGATCAGAGAATAATAAAAACGCTTTTTATTCATGAGATTATGTTTTACATCGGAATCCTCCATATACAAATGCTTAACCAAAGGAAACGGGACCTCGGTCTCGATCATGCGAAAGAGCTCCTGGTTCAGATAAAGCAGTGTATCGTAATGGCTGAGACGAGGATTGATCTGTACCATCAGATCGGCATATTTCCGGTCAAAAAGGTCTCCCAGGGTATATTCCAGATCGTCTTTCTTCTCAAAGTTTTTGTAAAAGCTTTCCAATGTGATTCCGGCGCGTGACACCACATCCCTGATGGAGGTTGCCTCATAACCTTTTTCGTGGAACAGCTGCCAGGCGGCACGGACGATCCGGCTGCGGTCACTTTCTTCGGGAGCCTCTTTCTGAGTTCCCAGCAGAAATCCCATTTCCAGAGGATCCTCCTGATCAAGGATCCATGTATTCATGCCGGTGATATAAGCGCTTCCCGTGATTTGGGGAATGATGCCCCGGTATCCATTGACATCCACTTCCCGGGTGGCCTCTCCGGTAAAAAGAGATCCGGTGACACTTTCATAGACGAACGGGGTATGCAGAGCAAGTTCGCCCTTTGCATACAGAGCAGCCATTTTGGCACTGGTTCCGGTGCCGCATGGAGAGCGGTCAGCCTGAGCCATACCAAAGATCACGCAGTTTTTCATATCGGCCTCCGGCTTCTCTGTGTGGCTGTAAAACTCCACCAGATCCACCGTGGTAATGTCCAGATATGGGTGCTTTACCGGGATCGTCTCATTGATCTTCTTTAACAGAAGCATGCCCAGCTCCGTTAATACATCCACATCTTCCATGGAGATATCAATATTCAGCTTTTCGGCATCCACCAGTGCAAAAAAGGATCCGCCAAAGGAAATATCAAAAGGAACGGTTCCGAATCCGGGAATGTCCATCTCCAGATTTTCTTTATACAGAAAGGCAGGCACATTCAGAATACTGACCTGCTCCGCTTTTCCGTTTTTGACCTTTACTCTCGTGCGGATGATTCCGGATGGGGCGTCGAGAACCACTTCGGTATACGGCTCGTGCACCGGAACCATGCCGGCTTCCACCAGCATGGAGGCAGTACCGATGCTGCCGTGACCGCACATATTCAGACAGCCGCCGGTGTCCATAAAGATTACACCATAGTCAGCCTCCGGATGAACCGGCTTTGTCAGAAGCGCGCCAAACATATCCCGGTGTCCCCGGGGCTCCATCATCAGCGCCTTGCGGTAATGATCGTAATGCTCCATCAGATATTCCTTTTTTTTCATCATGGTATCTCCCGGCAGCTCCGGGAATCCGTCATAAATGATCCGTGTTGCTTCTCCCATGGTATGGGAATCGATCGTGCGGAAACAATGATCATAAAGCGCTTCATTATATGTACAATTCATAGAAAATCCCCCTTTCTTCCAAATTATAAGGTATTTATTGATACATTATAGATTGGGTGTATTCATAAGGGAAACGACAATTTTTAATGTAAGGTATTACGAAGTGTTATGATGATCTGTTCAAACTTCGCGTACGCAATTTATGTTTGCGCACCATACTATTTCTTATGTCCAGATTGTAAATATGATTTTTGCCTTAGATTATTTGAACAACCGTTAGCTGGTAACATCAAAATTGCCTTGTCACTTACGGATTTCAAAAAGTCTAAATGCTTTGCCGTTTCGATGTTCGATGAACGTGTCTTCCCGTATTCATCGAAACATAAGAAATAGTATGGTGCGCGATTGAGTGATCAGTGCGTGAAGTTTGAGATATTTGTGATTGACGGGCTCATTCCAAAATGTTATGATACACAAAATACTTTTTGGAAGAAAAAGCGATATCAACGGGGATGTCCTATATTTGGGACATCCCCGTTTTTGCGTGGAAAGGAGTGCAGCTTATGGACATTAATAAATATGTATTGTTTGCAGATGTGGCAAATACAAAAAACTTTACGAAAAGCGGTGAGCGGATGGGATATACCCAGCCGGGAGTCAGCCATGTATTAAAGGCGATGGAACGGGAGCTTGGTTTTTCACTTTTTCTGAGGACTCCCAAGGGAGTGACACTGACCTCAGATGCCGAAGCAATCCTGCCTCTGGTGCGGGAGCTGCTGGCGGTGAATGAACAGCTGGAGCAGACCGTGAGTCAGATCAATGGTCTGGAAAAGGGACATCTGTGTATTGCGACTTTTGCCAGCATATCCAGAAGCTGGCTGCCTCAGGTGATCTATGCGTTCAAGCTGAAATATCCGGGCATCGAGATTGAGCTGCTGGAGGGAGGCACGGATGATATTGTGGGCTGGGTCGAGGACAGTCAGGCGGATCTGGGGCTTCTGTCCAAAAAACATGCCAGTTCTCTGAAGTGGACCCCTCTTTATGAGGATGCTTTGATGGCAATCCTTCCAAAGGAATATCCGGTCAACGGAAGAGAGGCTATTCCTATGAAGGAGATTGAAGAATGTCCATTTATCATTTCAGCGGAGGGTGTGGATTATGATATCCATGATGCGATCCAGAAGGCGGGGATCACGCCGAATATCCGGTACAGCTCTACTGACGATCACACGGTGATCTCTATGGTATCCAATCATCTGGGGGTGAGTATTCTTCCGAATCTGGTTATTGGCACGGCGAAGGATAAGGTGCTTGCATTGCCGCTGGAGCCTTATTTTTCCAGAGAGCTTGGGATCGGAGCGAGGGCGGATACCAGTTTGTCACCGGCGGCGAAGCGGTTTGTGCAGACGATCAAGGAGACATTGGAGCAGGAAACTCTTGAGGGAGGAGAATAGATAAGCTCCCTTGCGTTGCGAATTTGCGACATGACAGATTCTTATGGGGTACATTCAATACTGCTTCTTTACTTATGGGTGACCCTCCCTTATACTAAGTGCCATAGCAAAGCAAAACAGAATATTGAAATGGAAACAGAGGTGATATTCGTATGGAAGATATTTATGAATATCCTCTGAAACAACATCTTGGAGAGCAAGTTGTTCCCGTAGTTGTCAATGGCGACAGCGTAAACCGGGGGCAGCTTGTTGCGTTTCAGAGGGAAGGAACTCTGGGAGCAAACCTGTATTCCAGTGTAAAGGGAGTCGTCACGGAGGTGACAGAGCAAAGCATTTTTATCAGGGCCGACAAGGAGCAGACAAAGGAGTATGTCCCATTAAAGGGACAGGATCCGTTGGAGCTTATTAAAGAAGCAGGCATTGTCGGACTGGGAGGAGCAGGATTTCCCACCTATGCAAAGCTTACAAAGCCTTTTGGGCATGGAGGCACCGTGATCATTAACGCGGCAGAGTGTGAGCCGATCCTTTCTCATAATATTGAAAGGATTGAGAAAAAGCCCGAACAGCTTCTGCGGGGACTTAAGATCGCAATGGATGTGGTGCATGCCGCAAAGGGTGTGATCGCGATCAAGGGGAAGCACACCGGGGCGGTGAAGGCATTGGAGCAGGCCAATCAGGATCCGGATATTTCGCTGCATCTGTTGGAGGATATGTATCCCATGGGAGAAGAGAGAGCCATTATCCGGGAGGTGCTTGGAAAACTTCTGGCGGTGACAGATCTTCCGCTGGCGGCAGATGCCATTGTGGTGAATGCAGAAACCGCATGCCGGATCCACGAAGCGGTAGATCTGAAAAAACCACTTATTGATAAGGACATGACAGTGGCTGGCAAGATCAAAGGAAATGAACAGGATAAACTGATTCAGGTATTTCTGGATGTGCCTCTGGGAACAAAGGTATCCGCCATGTTTGAAAAAGCGGGTGGTCTTGCAGAGACATATGGAGAGCTGATCATGGGAGGGCCGTTTACCGGGAAGAGAACTTCTTTGGAGGCGCCGGTGGTCAAGACAACAGGAGGCCTGATCGCGGCAGAATGTTTCCCGAAGGGGCCGGACAAGATCGGCGTGCTGGTATGTGCCTGCAGTGCCTGCCGGGAGAGAATGGAACAGCTTGCGGCAAGTCTTGGTTCCGAGGTTGTGGGAGTAGAAAAGTGTAAGCAGGCGGTAGAAGTAAAAGGAAATCTCAAGTGTGAAAATCCCGGAAAATGTCCGGGGCAGGTACAGAAGATCCTGGCACTAAAGAAAGCAGGTGCTCAGGCAGTGCTTGTCGGCAACTGTACGGATTGTTCCAATACCGTAATGTCCTGTGCACCACAGCTTGGACTTCCTGTGTATCATTCCACGGATGGTGCATTAAGAGCAGTAAATTATCCATTGGTTAGAAAAATAAAGAAAAAGTAAGGAGGAAGCGCTATGTCAATCACAAAAGAAACATTACAGCAACATTTAAAGGACCCGGCAATCTTTTGCTGCCGCAGGGAAAAAGGTCTTGTCATCAGCGAAGCGGATCTGGAGGATCCAAGCCTGTTTGATGACATGGAGGAGGCAGGTCTTCTCTCCTTAAGCCCGGAGGGGAGAGCCGGTGGAAGCTGACATACCGGCAGAGGAGCCTGCGGCAGCACCGATAATTCACACTACGACAGGAGGGAATGGCATGATACATATTGAAATTGACAAGGCATCAAATCTGGAGGGCTTTAAGCTGGATGTACCGGTTGGCAGTGCAGGAACACCTTTGACTGTACCTGCGGCAGCACCTGCAGAGGCGGAGCCGGAGAGTATTAAAAAAGTAATCCGTACCCTGATCAAAAAGCACATTAAGATCACGGATGTGGAAATTGGTGATACCACTTCCATTAAGGACGGAAAGATCACCATTGATGGATCTATTGTGGATAAGGCGGTTAAAGAGGATCCCCTTTGCAAGAGTCTGGCTCTGGATGTGATCTATCCGGATAAGCGTCATGTCTATACGGAAACGATCATGGATGTCTGTCCGATCGCCACAAAGGTTGAAGGAGAGCTTGGCGAGGGCGTTACCAAGGTGGCAGACGGCGTTGTATTTATGCTGACCGGTGTGGATGAAGATGGCGTACAGGTGCATGAGTTTGGTTCCTCCGAGGGATATCTGGACGAAAAGATGTACTTTGGTCATCCGGGCTGCGCCGACGAAAATGACATTATCATCCGCTGTCATGCCGTTATTGAGAGAAAGACAGGAATGAGCCGTCCGGGTCCATTTGCCGCACATAAATGCCAGGACTATATTATTCAGGCAATCCGTAATGAACTAAAGAAATATGAAGGAGAAGTGATCCGGGAGGAAACCTGTGAAGATATCCGCCGGAGTGGAAATCCCCGCGTGGTTCTGGTTAAGGAGATCATGGGACAGGGCGCAATGCATGACAATGTCATCTGTCCGACAGAGCCTTGTGGTATTCTGGGAGGTCAGAAAAACGTTGACTGTGGTAATGTGCCGATCATGCTGACACCAAATCAGGTAAGAGACGGATCCATTCATGCGTTGACCTGTATCGGGCCGGCAACAAAGGAAATGACGAGACATTATATCCGTGAGCCGCTGGTAGAAGGACTGGCAGCAGATCAGGAGCTTGATCTGATCGGCGTTGTCTGTGTTGGATCTCCGCAGGTAAACGATGAGAAAATGTGGGTGTCTGAGAGACTTGGTTCTCTGCTGGAGGCACTGGACATTGACGGATGTATCATTACCACAGAGGGATTTGGCAATAACCATATTGATTTTATCCAGCATATTGGCCAGGCCGGCAAGAGAGGGATTCCGGTGGTTGGCGTATCCTTCTGTGCTTATCAGGGCCAGCTGGTGGTCGGTAATGAATATGCCTCCGCAATGGTTGAGGAAAATATGGACAAGGGCGGCTTCGAAAATAATGTGGCAGGCTGCTCCTGTGTCACAAAGGAAGTCGCAGCCCGTGCAATTCAGATGTTGAAGAATAAGATGGCTGGTGTAGAGATCAAGCCTGCACCAAAGAAATGGAACAACGATGTTATTAATGCCAATAACAAGCTGTTGGGACTTCCGGAAACAAAATTGCTTGATAACGGGACATTACACTAATGGATTATATGATCAATCCCATTAAAATGGGAGGGCTTGTCAAGGAAGTCACAGATGACCGGATAAAAGTCCATCTGCACGGGCGTCTTGGGGTGATCACCATCCCAAAACGACTGGTCATCACTTCCGAACCACTGGAGCCGGGACATGAAATGGAATTTTATTTCAGCTATATTCAGGTCGTGGAAAATCCTTACGACTACGACAGCTCCGATATGGTGACAACCCATGAGATTGAGCCTTGTCTGCTGGGAGGAACCATCTGCGAGGTCAACGATACTGCAGTTAAGGTAAATATTATGAATGAGCTGGGGACAGTAGCCGTACCGAGACGCTGGATATTTACCCCTGTTGTCCTGAAAAACGGACAGGAAACCGAGTTTTATTTTAGCTGTATGAAGGTGATCGGAAAAAGAGATATTCCGGTCGAGTCCATATAATAGGACACAACAGATACAATGAATCTATAAAGGATTTCGTGAAGCTGATATGAGGAATATCATGCAGGTTTCACAGAAAAGGAGGCAATTATGAATTTAACGACCATAGAAGGAATGCAGTCAGAAATTTTTGTACCGATTACACCAAAGCCTGTATTTACGGAGCTTAAGAAACCACTGAGCGAATGTAAGGTGGCATTTATCACTGCCGGAGGTATCCATAAAAAGGACCAGACACCGTTTAATACATCCGGCGATTTCTCCTACCGGACCATCCCATTTGATACTCCGTCCGATCAGCTGATGGTAACCCATGGAGGCTTTGATAACTCTGATATCAATAAGGATGTCAATGCCATGTTCCCGATCGACCGCCTTCATGAGCTGGTGGATGCCGGATTTATCGGTTCTCTGGCGGATGAGACATACACCTTTATGGGAGGCGGTGGAAACGTCGAGAAATTCCGGGAGGAGACAGGACCGGAGATTGCCCGCAAGCTCAAGGAGCAGGGCGTGGATATCGTGCTTTGTACCGGAGGCTGCGGAACCTGTCACCGTTCGGCAACCATCGTAACCCGCTGCTGTGAGGAAGCCGGTATGAGCTGCGTGGTGATCGCAGCACTTCCACCGATCGCCAGACAGCAGGGAGCACCGCGTATCACAGCGCCTCATGTGCCGATTGGCTCCAATGCGGGCGAGCCGAACAATATCCCACAGCAGACAGCGATTGTCAAGGAATCCCTGGAGTGGGTCCGTGATTGTCCAAGCTACAATGGCATGAAGGTGCTGCCGTATGAGTATCGTCATAACGTATAATTATAATGTATAAAGGAGCTCTTTAAGATAATTTTTGTGATCGTAAAGCAGACTCTGCGTAAAAGGCGCAGGTCTGCTTTTTGTCATTCACGGAGTTTTGCTGATGATTTTGCTACTTTTCCTTGTGAATGAAAAAGCGTCTGTGATATACTTTATGTGAATGAAAATATTATATCGGATAGTTTGAAAGCAAATGGAATTACGAATCGAGGAGAAAAGATGTTACATATAAGATACAGAAGACAGATCAGCCGGATCATGGTGGTGTTTATGCTGCTGGAGGGGATCTTTTGGTACGGCAGGGATATCAAAACAGCGTATGCCGCGGATAATACAGAGTCCTATCGCAATGTGGTCTATGCATTGGATGAAAACAATAAGGATGCGCAGGGAATCTGTTATCATATTTCCGGGGATTATGCCATGGTCGGGGATACTTCTTTTGGGGCGGCAGATTACCAGGGTGCAGGGGATGGTATTGTGACCATACCGGATGCTGTTTCGCTGGACGGCAGGATATATGATGTGACCAGGATCAGCAGCTATGCTTTTAACCGCTGCAGTAAGCTCAAGGAGATCGTTGTTGGAGATAATGTTCAGGAGATCAGCGAGGGAGCTTTTTCTTTGTCGGGTCTGAGTAAAATACATATCGGAAAACAGGTCCGCAAGATTGAAACCTCACGGCTGATACCTTTTGAGGGAACAAAGCTGACGGAGATTACGATCGATCCGGAAAATACCTCTTATACAGTAAAGGATGGTGTGCTGTTTACGGCAGATATGACGGAGCTTATAAGATATCCAAGTCAGGATCCCCGCACAGAGTACGTGATTCCGGACAGTGTTACAAAGATTTCCATGTATGCTTTTGAAATGGCACGGAATATCAAAGATATGGTGATCCCGGCGGGAGTTGAGGAGATTGGTGCAGCAGCGTTTGAGGCTTCCACTGCCCTGTATTCGGTACAGGATCTCCGTGGAGTGAAGCAGCTGGGGGCAATGGCGTTCGCGGATGCAACAAATCTCAAAATGCTGCTTTTGGGAGATGATCTGAAGATATATATGGGGGCCGCTTACCGCAACACAAACAATATCATTATCCGTTCCGGGATTGAGATGATGTATTTTCCGGATGGAACCCAGACGACGTATGAGGTGTTAAATGGATGCTATGGCGTGAAGAATGTTGTCTTTGGAAAAGGGATGACACTGCATAGAGGGGATTGCGCATTTTGCAAGGATCTGGAGACGATCATTCTGCCGGAAGATCTCACAGCGATCCCGGAGAATTTTGCAAAGGGCTGTACCTCGCTGAAAAGCATTTATATCCCTGACACTGTGACAGAGATCGGAGAAAACGCATTTGAGGGAGACGATGTTGTACTGTACGGAAAAAAGGACAGTGTCGTGGAAAGTTTTGCCAAAGAGGCAGGGATCACATTTCAGGATATTGATACCCATGTACATCATTATGAGCAGCATACGTTTTATGAGGATGCCCATGTAAAGATAACAGGGATGTTGTGTGCGGAATGTGGGCAGGCATATAACTGTGAACAGAGCCTGATCCGGGAGATCCCGGGGGCCGGAGAAAACAGTCCGACGCCGACACAGAGTCCGGCCCCGACGGCAGAGCCGGAGAAAACCCCGGAGGTAACGCAGAGTCCGACGCCAACACAGAGTCCGGCCCCAACGGCAGAGCCGGAGAAAACCCCGGAGATAACGCAGAGTCCGACGCCGACACAAAGTCCGACCCCAACGAAAGAGCCGGAAAAGACACCGGAGGTGACCCAGAGTCCAATACTCACAGAGGGAGTGCCGGAACTGGCTGTCTCCGGACTGCGGGTGTATTCTAAGGATAATCGTCATGTGACATTATCCTGGGACTATAATACGTCTGTGACAGGTTACGAGATTTACAGATCCACCGGAAAAAATGGGACATATCGGTTGCTTCAGACACTTTCCGGGGAAACGACATCCTATAAAAATAATGATCAGAAAGCGGCAGTGGTATACTATTACAGGCTTCGTGCATGGTGGACTGACGGCAGGATGATAATGTACGGATCCTTTACAAAGCCCCGTGCCATAAGAGTGACCCGGCTTGTCACTCCGGTGATCAGTGTGCAGAAAAAGCGTGTGGGAGGGATTCCGTATTTAAAGCTTCGTGTCCGAAAATATAACGCAGATAAGCTGCAGCTGTATGTGGCAACCAATCAGGGACGGTACAAAAAGATTGCATTAAAAAACAATTCCATAAAAAAGCTTCATGGAGTGTACCGTATCCGTTACCAAAAAGGAAAAAAGACATTTTGGGTCCGCATCAGGACATACAAAAAGCTCTGGGGAAAGAAAATGTTCAGCTATTATTCGAAACCTGTGAAAATAAAGGTATAGCGGAGTTTTGAATATTAAGTCTGTGGTTTGCAATTGAAAGTGATGATGTGGCTGGGTTGAAATTCTGCAAGTTTTTTTGAAAAAAACTATTGAAAATCATTTTTGATTGTGCTATTATGACTTTCATAAAGAGCGAAGGTGCTTCTATTTTGAAATAGAAGCACCTTTTTTGTTTTCTAAAAAAGAAATAATCCGGTTAAGAATTATTTTGGAAGGCATAAAGCTCAGACGGGAATGCGCAATCCTATCGTAATTATAGAAACAGGAGAATGGTAATGGACAGAAAGGTGGTACGGATATGTTGAATTCTGGAGATACTGGATTTATGATGATAGCAACGGCGTTTGTATTTTTTATGACGCCGGGACTGGCGTTTTTCTATGGAGGACTTGTTCGCCGGAAAAATGTCTTAAATACAATGATTTCGTCGTTTTTTATTATGGGGCTTGCCTCTCTGATGTGGGTGCTGGTGGGATATTCTCTTTCCTTCAGCGGCAACTGCGGCGGTGTGATCGGTAATCTGAAAAGCTTCTGTATGAATAATGTGGGCTGGGAGCCGGGAGCTTATGCGGATGGCATACCGGCACTGTTGTTTGCAGCATTTCAGATGATGTTTGCCATTATTACCCCGGCACTGATCACGGGCTCTGTGGCTGGCAGAATGAAATTTAAAGCATTATTTGCTTTTATCGCTCTGTGGCTTCTGGTCGTATATTTCCCGATGGCCCATATGGTATGGGGCAAGGGTGGACTTCTCGGTGAAGTGCTTGGTTCTGTAGATTTTGCCGGAGGAAATGTGGTACATATCAGCTCCGGTGTCAGTGGTCTGGTGCTTTCCCTGATGCTTGGCAAGCGCCGCGGATATGAAAAGACGGCATACCGTACCCATAATATTCCGTTTGTTTTACTGGGAGCTTCTATTCTGTGGTTTGGATGGTTCGGCTTCAATGCAGGAAGTGCTTTGGGAGCAAATGGGCTGGCCGTTCATGCATTTATGACAACGAACACCTCTGCAGCCTGTGCAATGCTTTCATGGATGGCGATTGATATGATCCGTGACGGTAAGCCGACTGTGATCGGCGCCTGTACCGGTGCTGTACTCGGTCTGGTGGCCATCACACCGGGGGCAGGCTTTGTACCGCTGTGGTCCGCAATCATTATTGGTATTGTGGTCAGTCCGATCTGTTACTTTATGATGTCTGTAGTAAAGAAGCGTTTTGGTTATGATGACGCATTGGATGCTTTTGGCTGTCATGGTGTCGGTGGTATCTGGGGGGGCATTGCAACCGGAATCTTTGCACAGAAGTCCATTAACGGAGTGGCACGCTGGGACGGATTGATCTACGGTGATTATCATTTGTTCCTGGCGCAGATCATCAGTATTGTGGCAACGATCACGGTTGCTATTGTGGGAACGCTGATCTGTGCATCCATCGTGAAGCTGTTTACTCCGCTTCGTGTATCAGAACATGACGAGAGAGTGGGATTGGACGAGAGCCAGCATGGTGAGAGTGCATATCCGTCTTTTAATGGATTGGACTAAGAAGTACAATAGTACAATTGCCATAATATAGAAATCCGTAAGAGTGGTTTGAAGGATAAAAGAAAGATTGTGATGATAAAGAAAATCAGGAGGTCAGGATTATGATCAAAATCGATGCAATTATTAATGAAGATAAAATGGAGGATGTAAAGGATGCCCTTCAGCAGCTGCAGGTCCATGGAATGACCATCTCACAGGTTATGGGCTGCGGTACCCAGATGGGATATAAGGAAAAGATCAGAGGCTATGATGTGGATATTAATCTCCTGCCTAAGGTTAAGTTTGAAATTGTTGTTTCCAGTCAGGAGTGGGCAAAACGCACGGTGGATGCCATCTGCCGCACGGCCCAGACAGGAGAGCACGGGGATGGCAAGATCTTTGTCTATGAGCTGATGGATGTTGTCCGGATCCGTACCGGGGAGCATGGACCAAAGGCGGTGTGGGCTGCGGATCAGACCGAATAAAGTGTGAGAAGTACTTCTCACACAGAAGAACGCAAAAACAGTGTTTTTCGTAGTGGAGTTTTCGTTTTTATGCATAGTGTATAAATGGATCATTAAAAAGTTGTAAGATATTACAGGACTAAAAATTGATTTCGCTGCTGATTTGGAAGTTTTTTCGGATCAGCAGTGATTTTTTTGTGAATTTATTATATTGAAAAACAGTATTATGTGATTATAATATTTAGAAAAATGGAATGAAGAAACCGGGAGACAGAGATAATATCAATGCTGTTTTGCATGCATGTGAGATGGCTAATATGGATATTTTTCGGGAACTAAGGAGGGATGAGGTTATGGGTTCGTTTATTAGAGAATGGCTGAAGGATGAAATTGAGGAGGAGTTGGAAAAAACTCGTCAAAGTGGACTTAGTGAGGGATTACAGGAAGGCCGTCAAGAGGGACGTCAGCAAGGGGAAATTTTCCTGATTCGCAGGATGTATGCGATGGGAGAAACGATAGAGAGGATTGCGGCGTTTGCTGATAAGTCAGAGGAGGAAATACGAGAGATCCTTGAAAAACCGGAGGAGGATCCCGTGTGGGTGTAGTAGATAAAAAAGCATAATATTTTCTGTTGTAGATAGAATATGATAAAAAAGTGGCAGCCTGTGAATTCCTCGCAGGCTGCCATCAATCTATTATAGAAGGCTTGTCCGACGGACAGATATCCCGTGCTTAATTTGCAAAAGTGATCGTGACATCATTTCCGACCTGAATGTTATTTTTATTCAACAGAGGATTGTTTGACAAATCCAGATAGGTCAGTTGTGGATTGCTGTGACAGCTCAGATAGGTCAGCTGTTCATTATGAGATACATCCAGACTGGTCAGACTGTTATTGCCACAGACAAACTCCTTCAGTTCTGTGTTTTTTGTAACGTCCAGAGTTATCAGATTATTGGAATCACAGCGCAGTCTTGTTAACTGTGGATTTTTTGTAACATCCAGAGTGGAGAGGTCACAGGCGTCACAGTATAAAGTCATCAGTTCGGGATTGTTTGATACATCTAGTGTACCGATTTTGTTAGCCATACACTGGAGTCTCACGAGCTTTGGATTGTTTGATACATCCAGCTCTGTGATATTGCAGTAATCGCAGGACAGTATTTCAAGCTCCGGGTTATGAGAAACATCCAGAGATGTGATATCCGGTGCATCGTGGAGGAGCAGGGTGTTTAGTTTTGGACATGCGGACACATCCAGACTGGTCAGAGGAAGGTTGTCGCAGTTGATGGAGTAAAGCTCTGACAGCTTGGAAAGGTCGATCTGTGTCAGCTTTGTTTCGGAGATACGCAGGTCCGTTAAATGAGTATTATTTGATACATCCAGTTCTGTAACAGGCAGATAGCAGACGTCCAGCAAGAGTAATTCTGTATTGGCGGACACATCAATATTCGCGATATTGTTTGATGCACAGGAAAGTGTCTCAAGCTTTTTGTTTTGTGTTACATCTAATGTGTCAAGCTGGTTGTTATCACAGGTAAAAATAGTCAGTGCTGTATTATTGGATACATCCAGTGATTTTATCTGGTTGGAGTCACAGCGCAGTGTTTCCAGCTCTGTGATATTGCTGACATCCAGTGCAGAGATCTCGTTTTCCTGACAATAAATCCTTTTTAACGATGCATTGCTGGAGAGGTCAATGGAAGTTAGATTATTCTGGTTACAGTCCAGAGTGTCCAGGTCTGCGTTGGCAGAAATGTCAATCTGATCCAGTTGATTATCCTCCGCGTACAGTGCCTGTAGCTTCGGATTATGTGAAATATCGAGCTCGGAGATCAGGTTGTATTCACAATAGAGCGTCTGAAGCTTTGGAAGCATCGTTATATCCAGATTGGAAAGCTTATTTTGTGAGCAGCTCAGAGTGTCCAGTTCTGTGTTGTTTGATAGATCGATCTGGGACAAAAGATTATAGCCACAATATAAATATTGCAGGTTTGGATTGTTTGAAATGTCAATATCCGTAAACTGATTGTCGTCAATATACAGAGCATTAAGCTTTTGATTCGCAGATACATTGATGGAGGTCAGATTATTATTTGTTGCGGAGAAGCGCTGGAGAGCCTGCAGACCGCTTAAGTCAAGAGCCCCACGAAGTTCACTGTAGTTCCAGTCGATGCTGATAAGCCGTCCCTCACTCCATTCATATTGACTGGAATCCGGATCCCCGTCCACATAGGCTCCTAAAGCTGTCTGCTGTTCTACCAGTTGTTTCAGAGCGTCAAGATCCTGTTCGTTTTTGGCGGGAACGGGAGCGGTTGGAACCGGATCATCCGGATATATTGGATATACCGGTCCGTCAGGATTCCCCGGCTTTGCCGTGGATAATCCGCCATTTGAGGCAGGGGCTGCCGGTGATGATTTTGGAGCATAGGACGGTGTTGTACTTGCTGCCGGAGTGGCAGACGGGGTTACGCTTACCACAGGTGTGGCTGTTGCCTTTTTGGCGGCAAGCACAGTGACCTTACAGATATATTTCTTCTTGCCGATCTTTGCCTGCACCTTTGCAGAGCCTTTTTTTATTCCCTTGATGACAACGCTCTTTTTCTTTTTGGCAGAGAGCCGGATATTTTTTTTGCCGGCAGTGACTGACCATTTAACACGTTTTTTGTTGTTTTTCAGGCGCAGGATCACTTTTTTGCCTACCTGGACCTCGGTGTGACCGGACATAGACACCTTTTTGGCGGCGGAGCCGGTGGCCGGAGCGGTCATGCTGCTGATCACCATTGCGGCGGTCAGCACGATCGACAGGCCTTTTGTCTTGTGTGATTTCTTCATTTTCATAAACATCTCCTTTGTTATGTAGTATTGTGTAACTTCTATAAGATATCTTAATGAAAAACCGGACATTTGGCAATGCATTTTCCGTATTAAGTTTGTTGATAATAATTCCAATATTTTTTGGTAGCATTTTAGGGAAAATACATGTATAATAAAATATATGACTCAAATTTGATACATAGGTGTAAATAAAATTGGGGGCTGATGGAGATGGTATTTGTAACAGGCGATACTCACGGCGATTGGAAAAGCAGATTGAACCGTTATGTTTTTCCCGAGGGAGTAGAGCTGACGAAGGATGATTATGTAATTGTTTGTGGAGATTTTGGTATCTGGGATGACAGTCCCAGAGAGCATGCCAATCTGGACTGGTTGGAGAATAAAAAGTTCACCACGCTTTTCGTGGCGGGTAATCATAGCAATTACGATATATTAGACAATCTTCCGGTGGAGGAGTGGCATGGAGGCAAGGTCAATTTTATCCGGCCTTCGGTCATTCATCTGATGAGGGGACAGATTTTCGATATTAATGACAGGAGCTTTTTTACCTTTGGCGGAGCCAGCTGCCATGATATTCCGGATGGCGTGCTGGAGCCGGATGATGAGAGGATCGAGAGCTGGTACAGGATGCGCAAGATGTTCCGGATCAATCACCTGTCCTGGTGGGAGAGAGAGCTTCCCTCCGAGGAGGAGCTGGAGGAGGGACTTAAGAATCTCGCCGCTCACGACCATAAGGTAGATTATATCATTACCCATAGTCCATGTTCCTCTATTCTGGAGCAGATGGATGGGTATCCGGATTTCTATGCAAAAGATTATCTCACGGATTATCTGGATGAGATCAAAAATACCACGGAGTTTGAGGCGTGGATGTTTGGACATATGCATGTCAATGTCAGCTTTGAAGAGGAAAAATGCCACTGCATTTTTGATGAGATCGGCAGATTAGAATAATAGCAGCAATGAGGGTTAGTTCGTTGCTGCTATTATTTTGTCCAATTCTTCCACCAGAAACTCGCGGGAAGTGACAGTGATGGCATGGATGCCCTGTTTTCTGGCACCTTCGGTATTCTCGGGACGGTCATCAAAGAAAAGACATTCCTCCGGAACCAGATGATATTTCTGTACAAGGTGCTGATAGATCTCAGGATATGGTTTGAGCTTTTTGATCTCGTAGGAGATCACGCCGCCGGACATGTCCTGCCGGAACGGAGCATCGTCGGTATGCTTGTGAAACATGGTCTCCGGATAATTGGACAGCAGATAAAGAGGATATCCCAGCTCCTTCAGAGTATGTACCCGCTCCCAGACATCTTCTCTCGGAACATGCATATATTCACAGTGGTTAATGAACCAGGCGATCGTATCGCCGTATGCCGGGTATTTCTCACGGTATGCTTCGATAATGGACTGCTCCTCTCCGGCAGCAGCAAGATCCATGCCGGACCACAGAGGATCGTTAAACATCGTGTTTCCCACCATGAGGGCATCTTCTCTGGTAAGCCCGTGGTCCATCAGCATATCTGCCCAACGGTATTCCAGAAGGACACCGCCGATATCGAAAATAATATTTTTTATATTTGTCATTTCCATAAAACATACCATCCTTTCATATATCACAAATTTGCAACGCAAGATTATATTTTTGTACACAAAAAAACAGTTTTTTTCATTTTAATACATTTTTGGTGTGTTCGTAAAGACATAACTTCAGCTTTTTGAAAATATAGTGAAAATCTTTGAAAATTTTATTGGAAAATTTCATTTTTTTAAAAAATTAGTGATTTTTTACAGAATTATGTGGTAATATATGAAAAAAAGGGGTGATTTTATGCAGCCATTTCAGGCAAAAAAGATGCCTTTGGAATACACGATTGATAAGGAAATGTTAAGGCTTATTTCGGAAGCAAATGAGAAATACGGGGAATATAAGTCTCTGCTTCATACATTGGAGTTTGATGCCAGTTTTTTTCTGGATTCGGTTCTTTTGAATGAGAGTTATAAATCAACACAGATTGAGGGAACCCAGATTTCTCAGGATGAAATGTTTTATTTAAAATATATGGAGAAAACAGATGAGAACCGGGAAATTCAGAATCTGAAGAAGACAATGGAATATGCAGTTACTTATTTAAAATCTGCAGGACAGATTGATTATGAGCTTGTAAATAACATGCACAAGCTGATTTTGGACAGTGTACGGGGGTCTATGAAAACTCCGGGACAGATCAGAACCACACAAAACTGGATCGGACCCAGAGGCTGCAGTATGGAAAATGCAGCGTTTGTCCCGCCTGCACCCGAGGAAGTTTATGGGTTATTAGTGAACTTATATCAATATATGAATGATGAATTTATTGACCCGTTGCTGATCAATATTGCATTGTCGCATATGCAGTTTGAGACGATTCATGCATATAAAGACGGCAATGGACGTTTGGGAAGAGCATTGATCCCGGTTCAGATGGCATTATTTGAGTCGGGAACTCCTATTTTGTATATGTCTGAAATTTTAGAATTATACAAACCGTCTTATCAGAGATACCTGATGGAATGCAGAAGAGGAAATACAGCTGGATATATTAAGTTTTTTCTGCAATGTGTCATAGAGCAATGTAATGCTTACATTTATAAGCTGGAGCGGATCAAGAACATTTATAAAGAAGATATGCAGTCTATTGAGGTGATAAAGGGGACTGCAGTATATCGGATCATGCCGGTGATCATGAAGCAGATTGTTTTTACGAAAAAGGAAGTACAGGAAATGTCAGGAGTATCATATAACAGTGTGTCTAATATCATCAATCAATTGGTGGAATTAAAAATTGTGATTCCTGATGATACCGTAAATAAAAAGGGCTTTCAATACAAAAGAATTTATGATGTTTTTGTAGGTACTGACAATTTATGGGGATGAAAATGACGGCGGATCGGTATGCCGGGCCGGGGAGCTTATAAAGAAACGGAGGATCAAACCATGGGTACAATAAACCGGGAGGATATGCTGGAACTGACAAGACGTATGACGGTCAAAAGAAACTGCTTTGCCCGTATTGCAGGAGCCTATCTGGACGAGGAGGGCTATATCGACGGCACCTTTAACCAGCATTTTCTGAATCTGACCTCGTCCGAACGGGACAAAAATATAAAGCTTGCTAAGGCGGTGCCCTTTGCCGAGACAAATGTACAGCTGAAGGAATATCCGTACCGCAGGCAGGATGTGACGGATGACAGCATGCGTAAGCTGCTCCTGTCATTAAATCAGAGTGAACTGAAAAATGATGCCCTGCTGGAAATGTTTTACGAGGAGGCGGGGAAATATTTCCATAAAAGCGGCGGATGTGCCGTGTATGTGTTTTACGGTGGTTACGACATTCCACGGAAGGGCACGGATGGTGCCAGCCAGTGGGAGTCCGAGGAGGTTTACGATTTTCTGGTGGGGGTGGTCTGTCCGCTGGAGGAGGATTACGAGCCGGGAGAGCCGGAATGTGGATTCCTCTATCCGGCCTTTCGGAGCCGGAGTAGTGACAGCCGTTTTATCAATGTCTTTCAGGCTGCGCCGGGGGCGGCAGCAGGACAGGGGATGCTGGAGCTGCTGGGGATAAGATAGATAAAGTGATATAATCATTTGATGGAAAAAGAAGGTTACGGAATAATAAAAGAGGATTTTTGGAAGAAACGGCATAATTGTTAATTGGTAAAAATACCATCTATTATTTTGTGGTAAAAATGGTATAATGATATAAACAACAGTTTTTCGAAAGGAGTGATAATATGGACGTTTTGTTGGACAAAGAGTATATTCGCACACAAGAAGAAAAACAGGAACAGATTCGAAATGCTGTTTTAGCAGGGTATCAGCAGGCACAAGAGGGAAACACGAAGGACTTTGACTTCGTATGCGACAGATTGGAGAATAAATACTTAAATGCGAAAGTATAAAATAAAGATAACCGATTTAGCGGAACAGGATTTGGAAAAAATTGGTGATTATATTACGTATATTAAGAAAAATCCATCTGCAGCAATAAATACGGTAAAAGGGATTCGAAAAGCGATTTCCAAATTGCGTTATGCACCTAAGTTAGAATTGGATGAGGATGAAGAATTGGCTGCATTGGGCATTCGTAAGATATATTACAAAAATTACAAGGCTTATTATGTAATTGATGAGAAAAATCAAGCAGTGATTATTGTAAGAATATTACATATGCTTGTTGACAGTGGAACTTGGTTACGCAAAACATTCAAGTTATAAAATAAAAATAAGGCATTAATTCATCATATGGTTGGATTGATGTCTTATTTTTGTACAGAAATTAAAGGAGGAACCAGAGATTAGCAGAGTTTAAGAAAATTGTAAGAAAGTATAATAAAAAGAAACAGGATTTGAGATGCCTTTTTTCATAGGTATCACTCAAATCCTGTTTTAGCGTTTCCTGGGGGAATCGAACCCTCAACTGCCCCTTAGGAGGGGGCCGTTATATCCATTTAACTAAGGAAACAGATATTGACAGCGATAAGTATAACATAAGTTGCGTTTTCATGCAAATAATATTATACTTGTATTTAAGTGTGCTTATGTGACGGCACATTGTGAAACAGACTGTTATCAGACTGTGCTTCCGGCACAGAGATGAAGATTATATGAAACGAGGTTTATAATGAAAAGGAAGAGAATATTTGCCGCTCTGATGGCGGGAATTATCATGGTGGGGAGTATCTGCAGTTCAACGGCACAGGCGGCGTCGAAGTGGCCCAAGGGACCGGACAAGGGGAGTCTCAGCAGTGCGTCGGCGATCGTTATGGAGCTTTCTACAGGGACGGTGCTTTACTCCAAGAACATTCACAAAAAGCACTATCCGGCGAGTATTACAAAGATCATGACATCCCTTCTGACTCTGGAGAACAGTTCTCCGAGTGATGTGGTCACTTTTACGGAGGCGGAGGCTCACGGCATTGAGACCGGAAGCTCCTCCATGTACTGCGTGCCGGGGGAGAAGTTTACCATTGAGCAGGTGCTCTACGGTATCATGCTCCAGTCGGCCAATGAGATGTGTCTGGTGGCAGCCGACCATGTGGCAGGCAGTGTGGACAACTTCGTGAATATGATGAATGAGCGTGTGGCACAGCTTGGACTCAAGGATACCCATTTTATGAATCCAAACGGACTTCACAATGATGATCATTACACATCGGCCTATGATATGGCGTGCATTGCCAGAGAGGCATGGAAGAATCCTTCTTTCCAGAAAATCTGCGGCACCAGGACATATCAGGTAAAATCTACCAATAAGAGAAAAGCCAGCGAGATCCTCGGAGGTCAGCTTCTGAACCATCATCAGATGATCAACGGTTATGAGACAAGCGGCCGCTATGAGAAGGATTATGTCATCGGCGGCAAGACGGGTTACACCTCCATGGCACATTCCACGCTGGTTACCTTTGCAGAGAAGGACGGCATGCAGCTTGTGTCTGTTATCATGAAGGGTAACAGCCCGAAGCAGGGAGAGCCAAACGAGTATACCGACACCACAAGGATCCTTGATTATGCTTTTGAAAAGTTTTCCAAGCATGCAGTCAATGGTGAGAACAGCAATGTCAACGAAAATCTGTTCAATACCTTCGACAGTTATTTCAATGCAGATCAGTCGCCTCTTCGTCTGTCTGCGGAGTCTGCTGTGGTTTTGCCGAAGGGGGTCAGCCTCAAGAAGGCAAAGCAGGAGATCCGGTATGACGATTCTGTGAAGCTGCAGGATGGCGAGAATGTGATCGGAACGGTAAAATACACATACGACGGGCGTATGGTGGGTTCCACGGATATTATCTATGACAGCTCCAAGTCAGCGTCACATCTGGACGAGGCATCCCGCCGGATCGTGGATTCCGAGATCAAACAGATTAAGACCAACAATAAAAAGCATGCGGTGATCCTGCAGAAGCTGTCCGGTATCAAGTACAGTCTGTATAATATGGTGTCCTTTTTCCGGGACAGAGTGGTTTTGATCATTGTGGCAGCACTGGTGATCCTTCTGATTGTTCTGCTGGTACTCAATTATCGGATGAATTCCCGGCGGAAACGCAGAAGCCGTACGAGAAACCGGAGATCCTCAGGGGGCATGTCCTTAAACAGCCGCCGTTCCTTCTCCGCAAGCAAGAGAAAAGGGCGCAGACGCCGTGGGACAGACTACACCAGCAGCCGTCGGTCTACCGGAGCAAAAATGGCAGACAGCGGCAGCAGTATGAGCGCAAGAAAAATGAAAAAGAATCGAAAGAAAACGAGGGAAAGCTTTGGAAGGAGCTTTTATGATTTTGATAAATAACAGAAAGGAATAGAGGTTTTGTATGGCAGAGGATAATAACAACCAAAATGATAATTCCGAATATGAGCAGGTCTGCTATCTTTGCAGACGACCGGAGAGCAAAGCCGGTAAGATGATCCATATTCCGAATAATATCTGCATCTGTGCAGATTGTATGCAGAAGACATTTGATTCCATGGGGAATATGAGTGGCTTCCCGGGGATGATGGGAGGCATGCCGCCGTATATGGACATGTTTACCGGCGGTCCTAACGGATTTGAGGACATTCCGCAGAATCAGAAATTGAAAAAGAAAAAACAGGAAGAGCCGAAGCAGGAGGCGAAGGGAGAAAAGGATGGACCCGCAGAGGGCATTGTGGATATCCGTCATCTTCCGGCACCCCATATCATTAAGAAGCATCTGGACGAGTATGTCATCGGACAGGATTATGCCAAAAAGGTAATGTCTGTAGCGGTTTATAATCACTATAAGCGTGTTTTGACAGATACCATGGATGAGATCGAGATTGAGAAGTCCAATATCCTTATGGTGGGTCCGACCGGCTGTGGTAAGACATATCTGGTCAAGACGCTGGCCAGGATCCTGCAGGTTCCTCTTGCCATTACGGATGCCACCAGTCTCACGGAGGCAGGCTATATTGGTGATGATGTGGAGAGTGTATTGTCAAAGCTTCTGGCAGCGGCGGACAATGATGTGGAGAAGGCGCAGCAGGGTATTATCTTCATCGATGAGATTGATAAGATCGCCAAAAAGCGCAATACCAACAGCCGTGACGTCAGTGGCGAGTCGGTACAGCAGGGAATGTTAAAGCTTCTGGAGGGCAGCGAGGTGGAGGTGCCGGTAGGTGCCACCAACAAAAATGCCATGGTGCCTATGACCACCATCGATACGAGAAATATATTGTTTATCTGCGGCGGTGCATTTCCGGAGCTGGACAAGATCATCAAAAAGCGTCTCACAAGTCAGGCGTCCATCGGTTTTCAGGCAGAGCTTTCCGATGCCTATGACGAGGACGAAAATATCCTGTCTAAGGTGACCGTGGAGGATCTGAGGGAATTTGGCATGATTCCGGAGTTTCTGGGACGTCTGCCGGTGATCTTCTCCCTGCAGGCAATGACAGAGGAAATGCTGGCAAGAGTCATGACAGAGCCAAAGAATGCGATCCTGAAACAGTATCAGAAGCTTCTTCTGCTGGATGAGGTGGATCTGCAGTTTGATCAGGAGGCAGTAGAGGCTATTGCCAAAAAGGCGGCGGAGAAAAAGACAGGTGCCAGAGCTCTCCGGGCGATCATCGAGGAGTTTATGCTGGATATCATGTATGAAATTCCGAAGGATGATCTCATTGGCAGAGTGACCATCACAAAGGATTATATTGAGCATCATGGTTCCCCGCGGATCGAGATGCGGGAAAGTGGAGAAGCGACGCTGCTGACACAGCGTCCGGATTAAGTGGAGATCAAAACGTATCATTTAGTAACTGACTGGCGGCAGAAGGAGCCGGTCATGATGCCGTGATTGTTCCGGCATATCCCGTCACAGGATATGGAGCTTTTGCATAATATAATGATGCAAGAGTCAAAAGCAGATGGCAATGGAGCGATCTGTGGTATCAGTTTGATCCGGGAGGGGATGCGTTGGATTGTCAGGATAAAATTTATTCCGAAGAATATGAGGACTATATCGTGGAGTACGGTAACCGGCCTGAGCTGGTACCGGAGCAGTATGAGACAGAGTGCTATCAGCTTGTAAGTTCCCGATTTGCCATTGTATATCTGGAGGGAGCACAGGTGGACAGAAGACGCAGAAATGCGGAGCTGGAGATCCCGAGGTGCTTTGGCCTGTTAAGCTCAGCGCAGCTGCTGGAGGAGACAGGGATTGCCAGAGTACGGAGGCAGCCACGCCTGGAGCTTTTCGGCCAGGGGGTGATGTTTGGGATTATTGATACGGGGGCTGGAGTGAGATAAACGGAGAAAGGTTTGGTGTTAGATCAATGGACGAGAGATATTTTCAGGAAGCATATGCAGTAATGAATGAGGTAAAAAAGGTTGTGATCGGTAAGGATGAATGTGTCAAGCTTGCCATGTCTGCAATCCTGGCAGGAGGACATATCCTGATCGATGATATTCCCGGTGTAGGCAAGACAACGCTTGCTATGGCATTTGCGGGGGCGATGGAGATGGACAGCCATCGTATGCAGTTTACGCCGGATGTCCTGCCGGCAGATATTCTGGGCTTTTCCATGTACGACAAGGCGCAGGGAGCATTTGTATATCAGCCGGGAGCGATCATGTGCAACCTGTTTCTGGCAGATGAGATCAACCGTACCTCCCCTAAGACACAGTCGGCACTGCTGGAGGTTATGGAGGAGGGCAATGTCACTGTGGATGGTGCAACCCGCCGTGTGCCGGAGCCTTTCGTGGTGATCGCGACAGAGAATCCGGTGGGAAGCGTCGGAACACAGCTTTTGCCGGAATCCCAGCTGGACCGTTTTATGATCTGCATGACCATGGGATATCCGGATGAGGAAAATGAGATCGCGATTGCCAAGGGAAAGAGCAACGGTGCGCAGTTAAGTGACGTGCAGGGTGTGATCCCGGCACAGGAGCTGACGATGATACAGGCAGAGGTGGAGAATGTTTTTCTCCATGATGAGATTTATGGATATATTGTGGCATTGTCGAGAGCAACGAGAGAACATTCCCTTGTGGAGCTTGGTATGAGCCCCCGTGGAACCATCGCACTGGCCAAAATGGCAAAGGCAGCCGCATTTTTATCCGGCCGTGATTTTGTTGTGCCAAATGATGTGACAGAGGTGTTTAAGGCGGTAGCCGGACACCGTCTGGTGTTGAACTCCAAAGCCCGCGTGGGACATGTTACCACAGACACCGTATTAGAGCAGATATGGGAGAGTGTCCGGAAACCAAAGGTGAGAAAGTAATAGAAAGGTCTGGTTATTAACGTGAAAAGATTAATCACCTATTTGATCGTCATCGCAGCAACTATATATACGGCAATCCTTTATCACAGTACAAGTTTTTTGATGTTGTTTTATGTGGAGCTGGTCCTGCCTGCATTTCTGCTGTTGACACTGCTTCCGACTGTCCGTCAGATGAGGGTGCGCATGGAGCTGCCGATACCGGTCGTGGAGCAGGGACAGAAGGTGCCGGTATTGCTGCATCTGCGTACCGGAGGATTTCCTGTGGGAGGCAAGGTGGCTATTATGGTAAAGGGAAAGCTGCCCATAGGACAAAAAGCGGAGAAGACATGGTTTTATACACAGCTGGCAGGCAGCAAAAAGGATGTAAAGATCAAGGCAGAGTATCAGGCCAGAAGTGTAGGTAATATACGAATGGAGCTGGGACAGGTCTGGTGCTATGATTTTCTGGGTCTTGTGGCACTTCCGCTGCCGGCAAGATATTGGAAGGAGCTGGAGCCGGAGACCCTGCTCGTATTGCCACGCATCAGTGAGGTGCCGGTGATGGTCAGCCGTCAGAGCCGTGATTTTGCCGGAGAGAGTGAGGAGCACTCCAAAAAGCGGGGAGGAGATGACCCGTCGGAGGTATTTCAGATCCGGGATTATCAGCCGGGAGACAAAATGCGGAGTATTCATTGGAAGCTTTCTGCCAAGACAGAGGAAATGATGGTGAGAGAGCAGTCACTGCCACTGGGCTGTCCGGTGGAGTTTTACCTGGATCTTTATCAACCGGTGTCCCATCACCGGAAGGATGAAATGGGGAAAAACAGTTATCTGCAGATCATTGCCTCCATCAGTCATTCTATGGTTGTAGAAGGATGCCGTCACCATGTGATCTGGTTTGACAGCCGGACAGCGGATATCCGCCGCTACCGTGTCGAAACAGAGGAAAATGTATACGAGATGCTGTTTCAGCTGGGACAGCTGAAATCATATCACGACAAAAAGGATCTGCAGGATCTGTATCGCCAGAAATATCATGAAACTCCCGGTATTACCCGGCTGGAGCTGACGATGGAGCTGCAGCTTAAGAGGAACGGTGAGGTGGAAGCCAGGTACAGCGGTGATGTTTCCGATGTAGAACGCCAGCTGGGGGCAAAAGAGCTTGTGGTATAGTACAAAACAGATACCATACCAACGTTTGCGGGCTGAGAAGAAATGTTATGCCTGCGGCCCAAGGTTTGCGGGTTGAGAAAGAAATGGGGGGACTACTGTGAAAAGAAAACCTTTTATCATGCAGGGGATCTGTCTTTTCATGCTACTTTTTGGAATGCATCTATGTGTATATTCTATATTCCTGAAGGCGGGAAGCTTATATAAATTTGCAGCGGCACTGGCAGTGGCTGCAATGTGGTTTTCGTTTCTGGCGGCAGCACCGGACCGCCGCATGGAACAACGTGTGAAGCAGAGATTCAGGCTTAAACATATAAAATATCCGGTGGCGGATTTTCTTTTGGTGCTGACACTGGTGGTATGGGTAATCCTGACGATCCCGGCAATGGGACATCTGCAGAGGGATTTTGCGACATTACAGGATGCAGTGGCATATCGTCAAAATCTGTACTATTATCATATAAATGGCAACTTTAATCCATATGCACCACATCGTTTCGGTGCCACGGGAACATGGATCCTGCTGGACATGGAGCTTTTGGCGGGACTGTTTATGTCCGGAGCCTTTGTGCATCGTCGAGGATTATTCTGGGGGACACTGCCGCCGGTTATGCTGGTTGCGGGAGGTCTGCTCCTGGGAAAAGCACCTACGATCCCGGCGATGATATTGCTGATCATGGGAATCCTCGGAATACAGATGTGTATGGATGAACACCATAAGGGTGGTTCGAAGTATTTCCGGCAGCTCAGTGTGACAGCGGTGCGTCACTGGCTGTTCTATCCTGCCATGCTTGTATGTTTACTGGCAATTCTGGGGCTGGGAGCCCAGGCATCGGTCACTACCGGGGATCAGGCGCTGCGGGGTGAGAAGAAGCTTTTGAAGGTGCAGCATGCCGTGGAAAGTGAGATCACGGATCTCGGAGTAAAGATAGCACAGAAAATGCAGGATATTCTAGGGCTGGAGCGGCCGGGAGTCCTTACCAATACCTCTCCGAGTTATACCGGTAAGACGGTCTTGACATTGACAGTGGATAAAGAACCGAAGGAGGATGTTTATCTCAGGGGATTTATCGGCACGAAATATGAAAACGGAAAGTGGAGCAGTCCGTCCAAGGACAAGCTTGACAGTCTGTTCAGCTCTGAGAAATGCTACCAGCTTTTCACACAGGATTTTACCATGTATCAGGCATTTTCCGTGGCGTATAATGAGGACAGGAATGTTGCAAAGGTGTTGCGGAAAGCGGATAAGCTGGGCAATAAAAATGCAATGACCATGAAGATCGAATATGCGAAGGGGAATCATTCCACTTTTGCGTATTTTCCGTATTATTCGAAGCTGAGTGATGATTCCATGGGAACTCTGATGCTGGATCATGACAGAGGTTTCCGCCGCGGCAGTGATGTGAAAAGCTATGAAGTCACAATGCAGCAGACGGATGATGATACGACTTTCATGGTCAACCGTTCGGCAGATGTTCTCCAGAAGGGATACATTCCTTATTATGTGGAGAAGGATGCGGCAGACGGAGGTGACAACGATGACATTATTGTTTATTATACAAAAAACGGTTCCTACAAGACCGGAAAAATGTCAGTAGCCTCTTCGGCAGATTCTTATTATACCGATGACGGAAACTTTTTGGAGGTATCCGACAAAAACCTTGGAAAATATATTCAGTATATTATGGACGAGGATCTGCAGCTTCCGAAAAAGGGACTTACCAAGACAAAGAAGCTTGCCAAAGAGCTGGTGGATTATATGACGGTGACTCTGCTTAGCAATCATGATGCCATTACATACACGGCCACGACAGACCAGGTAATAGGTGAGCTTCGGGATTATCTGAGCAGTAATACCCAGTACAGTAAGCAGCTCAAGATGAAGGAAGTGGGAACGGATTACGTGGAGAACTTCCTGTTTACGCAGAAGAAGGGCTATTGTGAGCATTATGCAACGGCAGGGGCCGTGCTGTTTCGTGCCATGGGAGTGCCGGCACGTTATGTATCCGGTTATCGTGTTCCGGCGTCCGATTTTTTGGACAATGGAGACGGAACTTATACGGCGAAGGTGGCTGACCTTGAGGCTCATGCATGGACGGAGGTGTATAATCTCAGTTCCGGATGGATCGTGGCGGATATGACACCGAGTTCGTCAGATGGAATAGGAGAAGCAAACGGGTTCCACAATCCGTATATCAATACACCGGAACCGGATTACGGGGATGATACATTTTTGGAGAATGATCCGGAAAGCACGGAAAAAGCAGCGCCGGATCCATCGGATACACCGGAGGTGACAGAGAAACCGAAGAAGACAAAGGCACCGGAGAAGGCGGAGGATTTCTCAGGGGGCAGTTCGGAAAGGGATACCTCTTCCGATGCAGGCAGTGAGAAGCAGCAGACATCCGGCAAAGAAGGGATCTCACCGGCCGTGAAAAAGATGCTCGTGAGGGTAGCAGTTGTGGTGGCTGTGTTGTTTGTGATCTGGCTGTTCTGGTACAGCCAGAAGCTTCGCAGAAGACGCCGTCTCAAAAAATGTCATGGAGCGGGAGCATATCTGCTGGAGGCAAACCGCCAGCTGGAACAGATGCTTCGCTGCTGTGGTTATGGACGGCCGAATCATATGACGGATCAGGAGTATATCCGGCTTTTGGGACAGATCTATCCAAAGGGCGACAGGGACGGAATGCTGGAGCGATACTATCATCAGCTGGAGCGGGCACGGTTTGACAGGGAAAGCGGCACCCGGGAGGAACTTCGGGAGTGCACCCGTCTGATCCGGAGCATCAAAAAAGCGGCACGGTCCTCAGCAAAGCTGCAGAGAAAGCTTTGGACTGCAATCCGCGGATGGTAACGTCATAAATAAATAGAAGCATAAAAGGGGCAGGGAATATACCCGTAATGCAGAGTGAATCAAGGGCAAAACGCAGGTTTTGCCCTTTTTCGAACTCCAGAGGGGATTGATTACACGCACCCCTCTTTTTTGAATGCAGATGGCAGCAGCCGGATCTATTCTATCTGGGATCAGAACATCCCGTATGTCCCGGATTCCGGACAGGAAGGAAATCTTCCGGAGGAGCTTTCCTATGGAACGGAGTACGGAAGAGATGCCATCAACCGGGCATTGCAGTCTGCCAATCCCTTTGATATCGTACCAAGCAGAGATACCGGGGGACATGGCACCTTTCTGGCGGGGGTGGCATGCGGCAATGAGGATGTGGAGAGAGAGTTTTCGGGGATTGCACCACTGGCAGAGCTGGTGGTGGTCAAGTGCAAGGAGGCCAAAGAAAATATCCGGCAGTATTATGGGATTGATGCCGATATACCCTGCTATATGGAAAATGATATCATGCTGGGGGTGCGCTATCTGGAGAGGATCGCCTATCGGAGGAGAAGACCTATGGTGGTGTGCATTGGTATGGGTACAAGTCTGGGAAGCCATTACCGGGGAGGTGCGCTGGGGGAGGTGCTGCAGTCCTACGGAGACCTGAGGGGATTTATTGTGGTGGCAGCAGGGGGCAATGAGGGGAATACCTCTCATCATTTTCACCAGGAACAGCTGCCAGCCAGGGAGGAAACAGAGGTAGAGCTCCAGGTGGATGGCAGAGAAAACGGATTTACCACAGAGCTGTGGTGTAAGGCACCGGGACTGTGCTCCATCGGGCTGATCTCCCCGGGTGGAGAATACAGCGGCAGGACATATGCCAGAGTGGGGGAACGTCAGGTAATCCGATTCCTGCTGGAGGAGACGGTGGTGTATATTGATTATCTGCTGGTATCCTTTGAAAGCGGGGATGAGTGTGTGCGGATCCGCTTTTTTGGACCGGAGGAGGGGATCTGGAGGATTCGTGTGTTTAATGAGACAGATATTCCGGTGCAGTTTGATATGTGGCTGCCGATCCGGGATTTTATCCGGGAGGGGACGTATTTTCTGCGGCCGGATCCCAATATTACCCTTTGTGATCCCGCCAACAATTCCCAGATCATTTCCGCATCGTATTATGACGGGGGAAACCGCAGCGTTGTGGCAGATGCCAGCAGGGGATATAACTGGCGGGGAGAGATCAACCCGGATATTGCAGCTCCGGGAGTCAATATTTATGGTCCGCTGCCAAGACAGGGCAGTACTTTGATACCTATTGAAGAGGTGGAGCCCCGTTACGGCTACCGGAGTGGCTCCAGCGCCGCAGCCGCAGTGACAGCCGGAGCAGCAGCTCTGCTGGCAGAGTGGGGGATTGTCAAGGGCAATGATATCAATATGGACAGTGTGGGGGTACAGAAGTATCTGATCCGCGGAGCGAACCGGTCGGGAAGAGTTTTTCCGAATGAGGAATGGGGGTATGGAACCCTGGATCTGTATGGGGCATTTGAGGTGATCCGGCCCAAGCCGTAGATTACCGTCACAGCCGAAGTTGAATTTTTGGCAATTGACTATGCCTGAGAAGAGCTTAAAGGTACGGCCGGACATCACTCATATAAAAAGCAAGGAGAAGCTTTGTCTTCTGGATCGCTGTATCCACGGAGACGAGGCTTCTTATTTTCTGAATACGATAATTTACGGTGTTGCGGTGAAGAAACAGCTCATCTGCCACCTCCTGAATACTGCCATCATGCTCCAGCCAGCAGCGCAGGGTCTGGCGGAGAGCAGGCTCCTCCAGTGGAGCCAGAAGCTGTTCCATTTGAGCACAGACCTCCCGGTCCTCGATGGCAAGGACGGTATTATAGAGCCCGATGTTACGGAAATGCATTTTGGAACATCCCCGGATGTGACTGACGATCAGGGCGCGGGAGGCATGCTTCGCTTGTGTCCGGATGGACTGTGGGGAGGAGATTGGCTCACTGATACCGCAGAAGATATTTTCCGGGACGGCAGGGATGGCAGAGGCAGCATAATAAAAATAATTGCCCTTTCGCGCATGGGCATACCAGGAAAATGTAAGCTCCTGCTCTGTGACCAGTAGAAAACAGCCGCGGAAGCCTTCCAGTATGGGGATATTTTTCTCACGAACCGAATCGTTCAGGGCATGCTCCAGACTTTCGGTCCGCAGATCCTGTGTCCTTTTTTCGGAGATGATCTCGTTGCAGTAATCCTGCATCAGGTCTGCAATGTGGATTTCCCATGGCATGGAAAAGAGTGGGAAGCGGTGCTTTTGACACCAGTTCTGTACCTCTTCCGGGACAGACGAGATATACGGTCCCATATTCAGGATAAGCCCACAGACATGCCGCTCGTAAAGCCGTTCGATAAAGGAAAGAAGTTGTCCGGTTCCCGCAGTTTCCAGTCCCGTGGTGATGATCAGTTCATTGCCCCGGAGAAAGCTGCTGTTATTGCTGTCCTCTACCAGATGGACCCAGGAGATCCGGTGGTCCAGCCGGGCGTTGGGGATCAGGAGCCGGAGCTGATATTTGTGCTGTGTCTGATGATAAAAGTATTCTAGGGTTAATGCCATGGGAAAACCTCCGTTTTGATGGGTTATAGTCATCCGGAAAATCCAAAATCTGTTTTGCCGAAGCGTTTACATAGTAATTAGACAGTTACAAGGTGCAAGCACCTATATCTGGCAATCACTATGTTCACTTTTGCCTTCGCGCTCATTATACCTTATTTGTGCTGGCAGCACAAGAGAAGCGCATTTCTTTATGCTGTAACACATAGAAAATGTTTATTTATCGTGCTAGGATTGACATTGTCAAAGAGATCATATAAGGAGGAATCGATTATGTTAAGAGATGCATTACCGAAGATTATTACTGAAAGTGTACCGGGTCCAAAGTCTAAAGACCTGATCGACAGAAGACATGAGGCTGTTCCGGATGCCATCGGATGTGCATATCCGGTTGCGATCAAGCGCGGTGAGGGAGCCATGGTAGAAGATCTGGATGGCAACTATTTCCTTGACTGGGTTGGCGGCGTTGGAGTCCTGAATGTGGGATACAGCCAGCCGGCCATGGTAGAGGCAGTAAAGGAGCAGGCAGAGAGATTCTTCCATGGAATGTTTAATATTGTGACCCATGAGGGTTATGTAGCATTGGCTGAGAAGTTAAATGAGATCGTGCCGGTAAAGGGCGACAAAAAAAGAACATTCTTTGCCAACAGCGGTGCTGAGGCAGATGAGAATGCGGTAAAGATCGCAAGGGGATTTACAAAACGTCCAAACATCATTGTATTTTCCGGAGCATTTCACGGACGTACGGAACTGACTATGACCATGACCTCCAAGAAAGCATATGCCACAAGCATGGGACCTCTTTCCCACGGTGTATTCCGTGCGAGATTCCCGTATTTGTACCGGAAACCGGCCGGTATGCCGGAGGAGGCAGCAATTGACTATTACATTAGTTCGATATATGATGTATTTGAAGAGTGTGGTGCGGCAGATACCATTGCAGCCATTGTGGTAGAGCCTCTTCAGGGCGAGGGCGGTTTTATCCCGGCTCCGATCGAGTGGGTAAAGGCAGTGCGCAAAATCTGTGATGAGAATGGAATCCTTCTGGTGGCAGATGAGGTGCAGGCAGGCTTCTGCCGGACAGGCCGTATGTTTGCGTCAGAGTATTGGAAGGATGCGGGATGTGCGCCGGATATTCTGGCAACCGCAAAGTCTATTGCAGGCGGTATGCCTCTCAGTGCGATCGTGGCAAGAGAGGAGATCATGCAGGCAGTACCGGCAGGCACCATCGGCGGTACATATTGTGGTAATGCCGTTTCCTGTGCTTCTGCATTGAAAGCCATTGAGATCATGGAAAAGGACGACCTCGCCGGTCGTGCCATGGAGATCGGCAAAAAGGTTACGGCACGTTATGAGGCGATGAAGGAGAAATACGGCGTCATTGGTGATGTCCGTGGACTGGGGGCCATGATTGGTCTGGAGTTTGTAAAGGATCAGGAATCCAAAGAGCCAAATCAGGCTCTGGTAAAGGCCCTGGTACAGGAATGTGCTGCCAACGGTCTGATCGTGGAGAGTGCCGGAATCTATGGAAATGTTATCCGTTTCCTTGCTCCACTGGTGATCACGGATGAGCAGCTTGAGGCAGGCCTTGACATTATGGAAAATGCAATTGCCAAGCTTACGGCATAGAGACTTGCATTGTAGTTTAGAAAATGGGGGTATAATATGAAAGAATTAATGATCAAACCGGAGATCTATCATTTTGATACGGTCCGCGCATTTGCGGAAGAGTTTCAGATCGGAGAGGGAGATCTGGTAGTTACGAACGAGTATATATACAAACCGTTTTTCGGAGCTCTGGATCTGAAATGTGATGTGATCTTTCAGGAGAAATACGGGCAGGGAGAGCCTTCTGATGATATGGTGGAGGCAATGTATCAGGATATTCACGGAGAGCATAAGCGTGTGATCGCCGTTGGCGGAGGGACTGTGATTGATATCTCCAAGCTCTTTGCGCTCAAGGAGGTGTCCCCGGTATTGGATCTCTATGACGGGAAGATAACGCCGGTCAAGGATAAAGAGCTTGTGCTTGTGCCAACCACCTGCGGTACCGGCAGTGAAGTGACAAATATTGCGATCCTTGCATTAAACAGCCGCGGCACCAAAAAGGGGCTGGCCGTGGACGAGATGTACGGTGACAGTGCGGTGCTTGTGCCGGAACTGTTGGAGAGCCTGCCGTTTGGCGTGTTTGCTACCAGCTCCATTGACGCGCTGGTGCATGCGGTGGAGTCCAGCCTTTCGCCAAAGGGCAACCAGACCACAAGGATGTTTGGCTACAAGGCCATCGAGATGATCCTTGCAGGATATCAGGAGATTGCGAAAAACGGTTCGGAGGCGAGAAAGCCTTTGCTGTCGCAGTTTCTCATGGCAAGTAACTATGCGGGAATTGCTTTCGGCAACGCCGGATGTGCTGCGGTACATGCCATGAGTTATCCGTTGGGAGCCACGTATCATGTGCCTCACGGGGAGTCCAATTATGCCATGTTTACCGGTGTGATGAAGAACTATATGGAGATCAAAAAGGACGGCGAGATTGCAAAGCTCAACCGTTTTATTGCAGATATTCTCGGATGTTCCACTGATGATGTCTATGAGGAGCTGGAAAAGCTGTTGAATCATCTGATCCAGAAGAAACCTCTTCATGAATATGGTATGAGGGAGGAAGAGATCGAAGAATTTACGGATTCCGTGATCGGGAATCAGCAGAGACTTCTCGCCAACAACTTTGTACCGCTGGACAGAGAGCACATGATCAAGATCTACAGGGAGCTGTACTAAAATATTACCGGTTTATAAGACGTAAAGTGCAGCAGCTGCGAATTAATAATATAAATTTACAACGTAAAAGCAGGATCTTTTGAAAAGGATCCTGCTTTTTTCGTGCATTGACAGTAAAATACGAAATGCGTAAAATATTTTATATACTCAAACTTCGCACATACGGCATATTGCTGTGCCCATAATATTTCTTATGTCTCAGGGAAATGAATATAGATTTTTGCCTCAGAATGTCTGATAAAACCGTGAAGCTGT
>CADAKW010000017.1 GCA_902788645.1 uncultured Lachnospiraceae bacterium | reverse complement strand
AACATGGATTCCATGGTCAATCACTATACGGTATCCAAGAAGAGGAGAAGCAGTGATGCCTATACACCGGGAGGTGTAGCAGGAAAAAGACCGGATTACGCAACCATCGTATATTGTAATCTGATCCGCAAGGTGTACAAGCAGGTACCCATTATAATCGGCGGTATTGAGGCAAGTCTGCGGCGGCTGGCTCATTACGATTACTGGTCCAACAGCCTGAAACATTCTATCCTTGTAGATTCCCAGGCCAATATCCTGATCTACGGCATGGGAGAGCTTGCGGTTGTAGAGGTGGCAGACGCCCTGGAAAGCGGCATGGCAGTGGAGGATATCACGTATGTAGAGGGAACGGCATACCGCGCCAAAAACCTGGATGCGGTGTATGATGCTCAGATGCTGCCCTCTTATGAGGAGATCTGCCGGGACAAAAGAGTATATGCGGAGAGCTTTTACACTCAGTATTGCAATACAGACCACTTCACGGCAAAGTGTCTGGTGGAGAAGTATAACGACCATCTTTATGTAGTGCAGAATCCTCCGGCAAGACCATTGACCCAGATGGAGTTAGATGATGTTTATGCGCTGCCGTATATGCGTGCCTATCATCCTTCCTATGAGGCGGCGGGCGGGGTGCCGGCACTGCAGGAGATCAAATTCAGTCTTACCAGTAACCGGGGGTGCTTTGGAGGATGCAGCTTTTGTGCTCTGACCTTCCATCAGGGAAGGATCCTGCAGACCAGGAGTCATGAGTCGATCCTTGCGGAGGCGAAGGAAATGATCAAGGATCCGGATTTTAAGGGATATATCCATGATGTGGGCGGACCCACCGGTAATTTCCGCCACACCTCCTGCGAGAAGCAGTTAAAGCATGGTGTCTGTACCAATAAGCAGTGCCTGTTTCCGAAGCCATGTAAGAATCTTACGGTGGATCATTTGGATTATCTGCAGCTTCTGAGAGAGCTTCGGGCGCTGCCGGGGGTCAAAAAGGTCTTTATCCGGTCAGGCATCCGTTTCGATTATGTGATGGAGGATAAGGACGATTCCTTTATCCGGGAACTCTGTAAATATCATATCAGCGGACAGCTTCGTGTGGCACCGGAGCATGTGGCGGATCGAGTGCTGCATTATATGGGGAAACCGGAAAATTCAGTGTATGAGAGCTTTGTGAAGAGATATCAGCGTGTCAATAAAATGACAGGTAAACAGCAGTTTCTGGTGCCGTATCTGATGTCCTCCCATCCGGGTTCCGGCCTTTCGGAAGCGGTGGAGCTGGCAGAATATCTGCGGGATCTTGGTTATATGCCGGAGCAGGTACAGGATTTTTATCCGACGCCATCCACACTGTCCACCTGCATGTACTATACCGGTCTGGATCCGAGAACCATGGAGAAGGTTTACGTACCGGTAAATCCTCATGAAAAGGCAATGCAGCGTGCCCTGATGCAGTACCGCAATCCTCATAACTATGATCTGGTGAAGGAAGCCCTTCTGAAGGCCGGCAGGGAAGATCTGATCGGTTTTGGACCGGAATGTCTGATCCATCCGCGGAAGGAGAAGTGGATGGAAGAGAAATGGGATGACCGCCACAGCCATGGAAAAAATAAAAAGGGAAACGGAAAAGCAGAAAAAGGTATCCGGAATGGTTACAGACCGAAAGGAAAAAAGGCTGAAAAGAGTGGCAGCCACAGGAAAAACACGAAAAAACGATAAATTTAAGAAAAAATTAATGACCGGGATAAACTTTCGTAAGAAATATACGATATACTATATAGAGAAGGCGGTATAAGTGTGACAAATAAATTTGTCACACTGCAAATTTGTGCCTGCGGCCCAAAGTTTGCAGGCTGAGAAAGGAATGGAAGGTATTTATGGCTATTAATGGTATTAACAATAATCAATCAAATATTTCGAATCTTTACAACAGCATTTTTGGGATCGGAAGCAGCAACAATGGTGGCAGCTCTTATGGGCTGAACGATCTGGCGATGATCCGCAACGGTTCCTATGGCAAGCTGATGAAGGCTTATTATGCCACAGAGGGAGCAGGAAAGACAGATTCTTCCAAGACGGATATTGAGACTAAGGAGGAGCAGACAAAGTTAGTTAATGTAAAGTCTCAGGCAGCATCCTTAAACAACAGTCTGGAGGATCTGCGGAGTAAATCTCTTTATGAGCCGACCGGCACCGATGAAAAAGGGAAGAACACATACGACCAGGACAAGATCACCAAAAGCGTAAAGGATTTTGTAGACAAGTATAATTCTTATGTGAAATCTTCTTCTGATGTGGATTCCGTATCCATTTTAAAAAAGTCTGTGAGCATGATTGGTTTTACGGCAAAGAATGCAGGAATGCTTTCCAAGATCGGTATTACGATCGGAGAGAACAATCAGCTGACGATCAATGAGGATAAGCTGAAAAATGCCAGTGTACATGATGTTTCATCCCTGTTCCAGGGAAGCGGCTCTTACGGTGATTCCGTACAGAATCTGGCGAGACAGAGCTATCAGCTTGCAAACAGTCAGGCATACCAGAGAAGCAATGGATCTTCCTATACATACTCCGGTGGCTATTCGGCACTGGGCGGAGCCAATGGCGTGATGGACCGCTATCTGTAAGGAGAGTGCCTGCACGGGACTTTTTGGATGAGATTTGAGACATCCCCGATCCGGGAGTACAATGCTTTACGGATTTGGGGATGTTTTTGCGTACTTGCGCCATTTCCTGATTATGAGTATAATGAGGGAAAATGATTTAGAGGAGGCAGAGCCGTTGTATCGTTTTTATATTGGGCAGGATCAAATCGAGGAGGATCAGATCCGTATTTTGGATTCTGATGTGAATCATATCAAAAACGTACTTCGTCTGGAGCCGGGGGACTGGCTGGTAGCATGTGATGGAGAGGGTACCGATTATGTGTGCCGGATCCAGTCATTGTCCCAGGAGGAGGTTACGCTTTCTATTGAAAAGAAGCAGGAAAGCGGAACGGAGCTGGACACCCGGATTACATTATTTCAGGGGATTCCCAAGAAGGATAAGATGGAATTTATCATTCAGAAAGCGGTAGAACTGGGAGCGTATGAGATTGTTCCGGTTATGATGAAGCGCTGTGTGGTCAAGCTGTCCGAAGCGGGGAAGATCAAGAAAAAGACGGAACGCTGGCAGGCAATCGCGGAAGCGGCAGCCAAGCAGTGTGACCGTGGCATTATTCCCGTAGTGCATGCGCCGGTAACCATGGAGCAGGCGTTTGACATGGCATCCTCCTTAGAGTACAATATGATACCGTATGAATTACAGGACGGGATACAGGTATCGAGACAGATTGTGGAGGAAGCATGCTCCAAAGAGTCGGTAGGAGTCTTTATCGGACCGGAGGGGGGCCTTGAGAAGGAAGAAGTGGAAAAGGCCATGGAGATCGGAGCAAAGCCGATCACTCTGGGTAAGCGGATCCTTCGGACAGAGACGGCCGGAATGGCACTGCTTTCTATTATGATGTTTCAGTTACAGAAGTGAGGATAGAACATGGAAGCGTATTTAGACAATGCAGCAACCACCAGAGTATTTCCGGAGGTGCGTGATATTATGCTGCAGGTACTGGAGAAGGATTTTGGAAATCCTTCCTCCAGACATACCAAGGGAATTGAGGCAGAGGGCTATATTACCAAAGCGGTACAGCAGATTGCCGGGACATTGAAATGCCAGCCAAAGGAGATCATTCTGACCTCCGGAGGCACTGAGAGTAACAATATGGCATTGATCGGTACAGCTCTTGCCAACCGGAGAGCCGGAAAACATGTGATCACCACAAGGATTGAGCATGCGTCCATTCATGAACCCTTTGGACGATTGGAGCAGATGGGCTATGAAGCGCAGTATCTGCCGGTGGATCAGAATGGTCATGTGCAGCCGGAGGTATTAGAGAAAGCGGTGCGGGAGGATACCCTGCTTGTTTCCGTTATGATGGTCAATAATGAGATGGGAGCCGTGGAGGATATCAAAAAGCTTGTCACAGTGGCAAAGCAGAAAAATCCCAATGTGATCTTTCATGTGGATGCGATTCAGGCATACGGCAAGTATAAGATTGTCCCGAAGCGTCTGGGGATCGATCTGATGTCCGTCAGCGGTCACAAGATACACGGACCAAAGGGAAGCGGTTTTCTTTATGTCAGAGACGGCGTCAAGATCAGTCCGATCATTCTGGGAGGCGGCCAGCAGAGAGGCATGCGTTCCGGCACCGAGAATGTTCCGGCGATTGCAGGTCTTGGTGAGGCTGTCCGTCTGATCTATCAGCAGCACAGCGAGAAGATCGAACGTCTTTATGCCCTGAAGCAGCGTCTGATCGATGGACTGACTGCCATGGAGGGTGTAACAATCAACGGGATCAACGGGCTTCCTCTGACGGAGACGGCACCGCATATTGTCAGTGCAAGCTTTGACGGGATCAAAAGTGAGGTTATGCTTCATGCATTGGCGCAGGAGGGAGTATATGTGTCCTCCGGGTCGGCATGCTCGTCCAATCACCCGGATCTCAGCGGTACCCTGAAAGCGATCGGCGTAGAGGACAGGCTTCTGGATTCCACACTGCGGTTCAGCTTTTCGGTGCTCAGCACAGAGGAAGAGGTGGATCATGCGCTGGAGGCAGTCGCAAAGGTATTGCCGCAGCTTCGGCGTTTTGTGAAAAAGTAAGAGCGGTCTGTAAAAAGTAATATAGGTTAAGTCAGCAAAGAAATGGAGAGAATATATGTATCAGGCATTCTTAATAAAATATGCGGAAATCGGAATTAAAGGAAAGAACAGATATAAATTTGAAAATGCCCTCTGTCAGCAGATGGAGCGCACTCTGAAGCCATTGGATGGAGAGTTCGTGGTGGAGCGTCAGCAGGGACGTATCTTTGTGGAGGCAAAGGGGGACTTTGACGAGGATGATGTGATCGAAGCACTGCAGCATGTGTTTGGTATTTCCGGAATCTGTCCGGTCAATGTGATCGAGGACAAGACATGGGAAAATGTAGCCAAAGGTGTGGGTGACTTTGTAGAGCAGCAGTATGACAAGCTGGATTTCACCTTTAAGGTAGAGTCAAAGAGAAGCGATAAGCATTATCCGATGACATCCCCGGAGGTATGTGTGGAGACGGGAGCCTATCTGTTGGATCGTTTTTCGGAGCTTCGTGTGGATGTCCATAAACCGGAGGTGCGTATCTGGGTAGAGATCCGTGAGAAGGCGTATGTATATTCCAAGGTGATCAAGGGGGCCGGTGGAATGCCTCTGGGAACCAACGGCAGTGCCATGCTTCTTTTGTCCGGAGGTATTGACAGTCCGGTGGCAGGATACATGATCGCCAAGAGAGGCGTGTTTATTGATGCGGTATATTTTCATGCACCGCCATACACCAGTGAGAGAGCAAAGCAGAAGGTCGTAGATCTCGCAGAGCTTGTATCAAAATATACCGGACCGATCCGTCTTCATGTGGTCAATTTTACGGACATACAGATGTATATTTATGAGACATGTCCTCATGAAGAATTAACGATCCTGATGCGCCGTTATATGATGCGTATTGCAGAAACACTGGCAAAGAAAAATGACTGTCTCGGTCTGATCACCGGAGAGAGCATCGGTCAGGTGGCAAGTCAGACTATGCAGAGTCTGGCGGCAACCAATGAGGTATGCACACTGCCTGTATATCGTCCACTGATCGGCTTTGATAAACAGGAGATCGTGGAGCTGTCCGAAAAGATCAATACCTATGAGACATCCATTCAGCCATACGAAGACTGCTGTACCATTTTTGTCGCAAAGCATCCTGTTACAAAACCGGAGCTTAAGATGCTTCATCGTTCTGAGGAGAAGCTTGTGGGTAAGATCGATGAGATGGTAAAGACAGCGCTAGATACCGTGGAGATCATTACGGTAGGGGAGTAGTGAAATTAAGATAGTTTGAAAATAAAATATGGCAGTTTGAAAATGATTTCAAACTGCCATATAAAAAAGGGCAAAGAAAAAGAGAACACCAAAGGTGTTCTCTGTACTTCTCTTCAATGGAAAACCTCAGGAATTCCTGAGGAAACTCATAAAGGTATGCAATAAATTACTCTACGATGTATGGAGCGAGAGTCTTAAGAATCTCATCGATGTTGTCATCATCATGGATGTTCAGATCGATAGCCTTGGAAAGATCCAGACTGAAGATTCCCATAATAGACTTTGCGTCAATCACATATCTTCCGGATACCAGATCAAAATCAGTATTGAAGTTTGTTACATCGTTTACAAATGCCTTAACCTTGTCGATTGAGTTTAAAGAAATCTTTACTGTTTTCATAACTATTACCTCCTCATTGATTTTGTTCTTCTTTATACTAGACACAACGGAACAAAAAGTCAATATACAATGTTGCCAAAAAATAATACGAAAAACCCGTGTGGAATGCCATATTTTAGTAAAAACACCAAAACATGGTAAAAAATATGTAAATTTTATTGAAATAAAAAAGAAAAATGGAGTTCAAAATGAAAATTGCTTTTTTAACATTGGGCTGTAAAGTAAATTCTTACGAAACAGAAAAAATGAAAATACAATTTGAGACCGAGGGATATGAAATTGTTTCCTTTTCGGAAAAGGCAGATGTTTATGTGGTAAATACATGTACCGTGACCAATATTGCGGACCGTAAATCCAGAAAAATGCTTCACCGCGCCCGTCGTATGAACCCGGACGCCGTGGTTGTGGCTGCCGGATGTTATGTGGATTCCGCCCGCCGGAAGGGAGAAGAGGATGAAAGTGTCGATCTTTTTATTGGAAATGAAGACAAAGAAACCATGATATCCATGGTGGAAAAAATCATGGAAAAAAAGGGAATTATAAACAAAGAAAATTGTCCGGATCATTCCATGGGAGAGATGTCAGAAAAAGCAGAAAAAGAACTGCATACCAGGGCATATATTAAGATCCAGAATGGCTGTAACCAGTATTGCAGTTATTGTATTATTCCTTATGTCAGAGGAAAACTGGAGAGCCGTTCCGAGGAAGATGTTTTGTCCGAAACAAGAAAGCTGGCCGCTGCCGGATTTCATGAAATTGTATTGACGGGAATTCATCTTTCCTCCTTTGGAGTGGACCGGGAATTTGAAAAAACAGATGCCAATAGTTTTGTAAAACTTCAGGGAAAATATCTGCTGGAATTATTGCAGAAAATGGCACGGGTTTCCGGAATCGAAAGATTGCGTCTGGGATCTCTGGAGCCGCGGATCATTACCGAAGAATTTGTAGAAAAATTAGCAGAAATTCCGGAGGTGTGTCCTCATTTTCATCTTTCTCTGCAAAGCGGATGTGATGCGACATTAAAGAGAATGAACCGTCATTATTCGTCACAGGAATATCTGCAGGGAGTGGAAATTTTACGGAAATATTTTAAAGATCCTGCGATCACCACAGATATTATCGTGGGATTTCCGGGAGAGACGGAGGAGGAATTTCGGACGACCTGTGATTTTGCCAAGAAGGTGTCCTTTGCACAGATTCATGTCTTTAAATATTCCAGACGTCACGGAACCGTTGCGGACCGCATGGAGGATCAGGTGGATGAGCAGGTGAAAAACAGCCGCAGCGACAGACTGTTGGCGGTAGAAGCAGAGCTGGAAAAGCAATATCAGCAGAAATTTCTGGATCAGACACAGAAGGTTCTGATCGAGGAGCCGGTTCTGATCGGGGATGCAAAATATCTGGCAGGATATAATGAAAGATATGTCCGGATCGCCGTGCCGTATGAAAAAGGAATATGCGACGAAAGCCTTTGTAACAGCCTGATAGAGGTGCATATTGACGGCTCTCTGGAGGGAGATATTTTGCTTGGAACATGGGAAAGGGCTTGTAATTTATAAAAAGATATATTACTATATTGAATAGATATGTGCTCGTGAAAGGATGGAGGTAGTGCCATTATGCAGGAAATCAATAACACACAATATTTTAACGTACAGAAGGATATGGATTTCGAGGTAAAGGATGTCATTGCCCGGATTTATGAAGCATTGACCGAGAAGGGATATAACCCGGTCAATCAGATCGTTGGTTACGTGATGTCGGGAGATCCAACCTATATTACCAGTCATAAGGGAGCGAGAAGTCTTATTATGCGTGTGGAGCGTGATGAGATCATTGAAGTGCTTCTGGAGGATTATATTCAGAATAATTTCAAATAATTCCAGACAGATTACTGGAAAAGGCTTCCGGTGTTTTCACTGAGTGACGAAAGCAGAGGAATGGAGGAAAAACAGTGAGGATCATGGGATTGGACTATGGTGACAAAACCGTAGGAGTTGCCATTAGTGATGAGCTGCTGCTGACGGCACAGCCTGTGGAAACGATTCAGAGAGAGAGACCGGCGAAGCTTCGCAAGACATTTGCACGGATAGAGGAACTGATCGCAACGTATGAGGTGGATCGGATCGTACTTGGTCTTCCCAAGAAGATGGACAACCAGGAGGGGGAGCGCTGCGAGCGGACCAGAGAGTTTGGGGATCAGTTAGCAAAACGTACGGGAATCGAGATCATATATCAGGATGAGCGTCTGACCACAAAGGAAGCAGATGCGGTATTAAATGAGGGTGGAGTCCGGAAAGAAAATCGAAAAGAGTATATTGACAAGCTTGCGGCATCGTTGATCCTGCAGGGTTATCTTGATATGCTCGCAAAGTAAGAATGGAGATCATAGATGCAGAGTATTAATTTTATTACGGATGAAGGGGAGGAGATCCCTTTTTATATAATCGAGCAGACTACATTGGCAGGAAAGGATTTTTTGCTGGTGACCGACAGCGATACGGACGAGGATGAGGCAGAGGTCTATATTATGCAGGAGATCAGTGATCAGGAGGATCAGACTGTTTATGAGTTTGTGGAGGATGAGGCACAATTAGAAGCACTTTCCAAGGTGTTTGCGGAATTACTGGACGACGTGGATATTCAAATGTAGAAGGATGCAGGGGAGAGATGCCTGACAGACGGGAAAAAGGTCTGGAAGGGCTTTGCTTTTTTATGCAATTTTCTGGATTTTAATCAAATAATAAATCGAAGAAAGGCAGGGTATTTCATTGAAAAAGGAAACGGAATCAAGTGCAGTACAGCACAAAGCAGCGGAGGGAGAAAAAGGAGCGAAACGGATCATCAGAAGGGGGAGAAAGCCGTCCGCAAAGGCTGAGCGTGAGACAAAGGAGACGGCAGAGAAGCCAAAGAGAACAAGAACTACAAGAACGACGAAGGCAGCCAAAGAAGAAAAAGAGAGTGTGGCTGCAAGAGCAGATAAAGCCGTTGCAGAGAAGGTACGGCGTATGACAGAGAAGTCAAACCAGAAAGCAAAGGGCAGTCTTATTGGTCAGGGACTTAAGATCATCCCACTGGGTGGTTTGGAGCAGATCGGTATGAATATTACTGCATTCGAATATGAGGACAATATAGTGGTAGTAGACTGTGGTCTTTCCTTCCCTGGTGATGATATGCTGGGAATTGATCTTGTTATCCCGGATATCACATATCTCAAGGAAAATATTGACAAGGTCAGAGGTTTTGTGATCACCCACGGACATGAGGATCACATCGGAGCGCTTCCGTATGTACTGAAGGAGGTTAATGCTCCTGTTTATGCGACTAAGCTTACTATGGGTCTGATCGAGAATAAGCTCAAGGAGCATGTGATGCCAAAGCCGGTCAAGAAAAAGGTTGTTAAATACGGCCAGTCCATCAATCTGGGCTGTTTCCGTATTGAATTTATCCGGACGAACCACAGTATTTCTGATGCTGCGGCGCTGGCAATCTTTACCCCGGTAGGAACCATTGTCCACACAGGAGATTTCAAGGTGGATTACACACCGGTACGGGGAGAGCCAATCGACCTGCAGAGATTTGCCGAGCTTGGCAAAAAGGGTGTTCTGGCATTGATGGCAGATAGTACCAATGTAATGAAGCCGGGATTTACCATGTCAGAGCGTACCGTAGGTAAAACCTTTGATAATATATTTGCGGAAAATACAAAGCATCGTATCATTGTGGCAACCTTTGCATCCAATGTGGACCGTGTCCAGCAGATTGTGAATTCTGCGGTAAAATACGGCAGAAAGGTTGTTGTGGAAGGACGAAGCATGGTCAATGTCATTACCACAGCCACAGAGCTGGGATATATTGACATTCCGGACAATACACTGATCGATATGGATCAGATGAAGAATTATGCACCGGAGAAGCTGGTGCTGATCACCACAGGAAGCCAGGGCGAGGCGATGGCCGCCCTGTCCAGAATGGCATCCAATCTTCACCGCCGCATCACGATCGAACCGGGCGATACCGTAATCTTTAGTTCCCGTCCGATCCCAGGCAATGAGAAGAATGTTGCCAAGGTAGTCAATGAGCTTGCAGCCAAGGGAGCCAAGGTTATTGAGCAGGATGCCCATGTATCAGGACATGCCAGTGAGGAAGAAATCAAGCTGATCTATGCATTGACAAAGCCACAGTATGCGATCCCGGTTCACGGAGAGTATCGTCATCTGCAGGCACATGCGGAGCTGGCACAGCTTATGGGTGTGCCAAAGGAAAATACTGTGATCCTGTCCTCCGGTGATGTGCTGGAGATCGACAGTGAACACTGCGCACTGGTGGGCAAGGTACAGGCACAGGGCATCATGGTAGACGGACTTGGTGTCGGTGATGTTGGAAATATTGTTTTAAGAGACAGACAGCATTTGTCCGAAAACGGACTGATCATTATTGTGTTGACATTAGAGAAATATACCAATCAGCTTTTGGCAGGACCGGATATTGTCTCCAGAGGATTTGTTTATGTGCGTGAGTCAGAATATCTCATGGACGAGGCAAAGAGCATTGTATATGCGGCATTGGAGAGATGTCTGGACAATCAGGTGTCAGACTGGTCCAAGATCAAGACAGAGATCAAGGACAGCCTCAGTGATTATCTCTGGAAGAAGATGAAACGTAATCCTATGATCCTGCCGGTTATTATGGAGGTTGAGTAGCCTATGAGTGGAGAGACGCAGCTTTTGATGGAACAGTTGATGGAAGCCGTAAAGCGTACCCAGGAGTACAATCAGTACCAGACGCTTTTGGAAAGTGTCAAAAAGCATCCGGATATTTACCGGAGGATCGGGGAATTCCGCAGAGGCAGCATTGTGTTTCAGATGACAGACCATGCCAATCCTATTGAGGAGAACAATGCGCTGCAGAAGGAGTTTGCGGATCTGCAGACCAATGGCCTGGCCAATGAATTTCTGGCGGCAGAGCATCAATACTGCATGATGATCAAAAAAATGCAGGGATATTTTCTGGATCATCTGGATCTGGATCTGGAGTTTTTAGATGAATAGCTGGAAACCGGCAGCGGTAACGTCGATTTATATCGTGCTCTACTCGCTGCTGGTATTAGGTGTGGTGTTTGTATGTGTTCATGGATACCGTTTCTGCTATGATGTGTTTGCTGATGTCCGTGTGGAGGAGCAGCCGGGGGAGGACATTACCTTTTCTGTATCCTCCACAGATGATTTCCGGGATATTGCGGCAAAGCTGCAGGAGGAGGGTGTGATCCGGGATCGTTACAGTTTTCTTGCAAGAGCCGGCATTATGGATACGGACCGCAACAAAATATATCCCGGACAGTATATTCTCAATAACTCCATGACGTACGAGCAGGTGATCAATCGTTTGACAGTGTCAGAAGGGTTTGACAAATGATAATTGACGAGAGACTTTCAATATTTATAGATGCTTTGGAATGGAAGCTGCCGGGGGAGCTGGCAGAGCTGGAGCGGCAGGCACTTGAGGATCAGGTGCCTATCATCCGCAGACCTATGCAGACATTCCTGGGCTTTATACTGGGACTGAAACAGCCGTCTTCCATTTTGGAGATCGGGGCGGCTGTAGGTTTTTCCAGTATATTGATGAGTGAATATGTGCCGGAGCAGACCGGGATTACCACTATAGAAAAGGTGCCTGCAAGGATCCGGGCAGCCAGAGAAAATTTTCATCGTTATGGTAAGGAGAATCGGATCTGCCTGCTGGAGGGAGATGCGGCAGAGGTATTGGCAGAGCTTTGTGCACAAGGCAATCAATATGATTTTATTTTTATGGATGCTGCCAAGGGACAGTATCTTAATTTTTTGCCGAATATATTGAAGATGCTTCCTGAAAATGGTATGCTGATAACAGACAATGTACTGCAGGATGGTGATGTGATCCAGTCACGTTATGCCATTAACCGCAGAGACCGCACGATCCATGGTCGTATGCGGGAGTATCTGTATCAGCTGACACATTCAGAGGCGCTTGATACAGTGATATTGCCTGTGGGAGACGGGATTACCGTGTCCCGGCGGATAAAGTGAGGTGAAAGGGTTGTTATCAAATGGAAAGCCGGAGCTTTTGATACCGGCAAGCAGCTTGGAGGTTTTGAAGGTTGCCGTAATATATGGTGCAGATGCCGTATATATCGGAGGTGACATGTATGGACTCCGTGCCAAGGCAAAGAACTTCTCTCCGGAGGATATGAAGGAGGGAGTGGAATTTGCCCATGAGTATGGAAAGAGAGTATTTGTCACGGCAAATATAACAGCTCATAATGGGGATCTGGATGGGATCCGCCGTTATTTTGAGGAGCTGAGGGAGCTCGGGCCGGATGCGCTGATCATTTCAGATCCGGGAGTCTTTGACATTGCCAGAGAGGTTTGTCCGGAGATTGAGGTGCATATCAGTACCCAGAGCAATAATGTCAACTATGGCACGTATCTGTTCTGGCAGCGTATGGGAGCAAAGCGTGTAGTATCCGCCAGGGAGCTTTCGATCAAGGAGATCAAGGATATCCGGGCGCATATTCCCGACGATCTGGAGATTGAGACATTTGTACACGGTGCCATGTGTATTTCTTATTCCGGCAGATGTCTTCTTAGTAATTATTTCACGGGAAGGGATGCCAATCTGGGAGCATGTACCCATCCGTGCAGATGGAAGTATTACATTATGGAGGAGAACCGTCCGGGTGAGTATCTTCCGGTAGAGGAAAACGAGAGAGGCACATATATCTTCAATTCCAAGGATCTCTGTATGATCGAGCATATTCCGGATCTGGTGGATGCCGGGATCGACAGCTTCAAGATCGAGGGACGTATGAAGACGGCTCTCTATGTGGCAGATGTGGCAAGGACATACCGCCAGGCGATTGATGATTACTTTACATCTCCGGAGCTGTATGAATCCCGAAAGGCATATTATATGGATGAGATATCCAAGTGCACATACCGTCAGTATACGACAGGCTTCTTTTATGGAAAGCCGACCCATGAGGGGCAGATATACGATAACAATACCTATGTAAAGAAATATACGTATCTCGGTATCGTCGGTGAGATCACAGAGGATGGTTATGCCGTGATGGAGCAGCGCAACAAATTCTGCGTTGGCGATGAGGTGGAGATCATGAAACCGGATGGCAGTGACAGTCATGTGAAGGTGCTTGCCATGCGTGATGAAAAGGGAGAAGCGATGGAAAGCTGTCCTCACCCACAGCAGAAGATTCAGGTGAGGTTTAGTGAGATCCCGGACAGAATGAATCTGATCCGTGTATCATGTGAGTAAATACATTTAGGAGGAAGAGTTATGGAAAAAAATGTAAGACTGAGGGTACTTTATGTAATGGAGCTGTTTGTAGAGCAGACAGATGCAGAAAACGGAGTGACGATGCAGGAGATCATAGACTGGCTGGCAGAGCACAATCTCACCGGCGAGAGAAAGAGCATCTATGAGGATATTCATGCCCTCAAGGAGTTTGGTCTGGATATTCAGTATACACAGTCCGACAAAACATATCGTCTTGCAAGTCGTTAATCAAATGGAAAAGGAGAAAAAGAATGACACCACAGCAGAAATACTTAGACATTGTGGATGAGGTGATCGCAAAGGGTCCGTTTAAGCCGGACTGGGTATCCCTCTCTGACTATGAGACACCAAAATGGCTCAAAAACGGTAAGTTTGGTATATTTATTCACTGGGGACTTTTTAGTGTACCGGCGTTCAACAATGAGTGGTATTCCAGAAATATGTACATTCAGAGCATGGAGGAGTGGCAGCATCACAGAGATACCTTCGGAGAGCATACGAAGTTTGGCTACAAGGACTTTATTCCGATGTTTACGGCGCCAAAGTTTCAGCCGGAGGAGTGGGTGAAGCTGTTTAAGGAAGCAGGTGCCAAATATGTGATGCCGGTGGCAGAGCATCATGACGGTTTCCAGATGTATGACAGTGAGATCAGTGAATGGAACAGCGTGCAGATGGCGATGAAGCGTGATGTACTGGGAGAGATGAAGGCTGCCATTGAGAAAGAGGGACTGACTTTCTGCGAGTCCAATCATCGTGTAGAACATTCTTTCTTTATGGGACATGGCAAGGAGTTTGACAGTGACATTAAGGATCCTATGAAATTAGGAGATTTCTATTATCCTGCTATGCCGGAACCGGACAATCAGGATCTGTTCAGCCCGGCGCCTCCACAGGACTTCATGGAGGACTGGCTTGCAAGAAACTGCGAGCTGGTGGAGAAGTATCATCCAAATATGGTTTATTTCGACTGGTGGATCCAGCATGATTCCGTAAAACCATATCTCAAGAAGTTTGCGGCATATTACTATAACCGTGGTCTGGAATGGGGCCAGCAGGTAACGATTTCCTACAAGCATGATGCCATGATGCTGGGAACCGGTGTCCTTGATATGGAGCGTGGCCATTTCACAGAGGCAAAGCCGTTTACATGGCAGGCAGACACCTCTATGGCTTACAATTCCTGGTGTTATACAGAGCAGAACCGCTTTAAGCCAACTGTAGAGATCATTCAGGATCTGGTGGATATTGTCAGCAAGAACGGATGTCTTCTGTTGAATGTAGGACCAAAGGCAGACGGAACCATCTGCGATGAGGAGATCAAGATCCTTAAGGAGATGGGTGAGTGGATGAGTGTCAACGGAGAGGCGATCTACGATACCCACCCATGGCGTATCCAGGCAGAGGGAAGTACCAAGGGTGTAGAGGGTATGTTCTCTGAGGAAGGCCGTCAGGCGTATGGCAAGGACGATATCCGTTTTACCTGCAAGGCAGATTATATTTATATCATTGCCATGAAGCAGGAGGGTGCCGATGTGGTTGTGAAATCCATGGGAGAGGACAGCAAGGACTTCCACGGTATTATTCTGGAGATGAAGGCTCTGGGATATGATGAGCCGGTTACATATGAGCGTGATGCGGACACCATGACGATTCACGCACCGTTTGTAAAGAGCGACATGCCGGTGGTATATCGTATGAAATTGAAATAATCGGATCATGAATAAAGATTTAAAACGGATCACAGATTTCCTGTGATCCGTTTTTGTCAGAGCTTCTGTATATTTTAGTATATGGTGGATATAGCAGAAAAAGAGAAAGGCCGGTGCATCGGATGATGCATCAGCCTTTTGTTACACCTCAAAGCTATGTCCAGATAATTTTGCAATAAAAAATTTATTAGAAAACTAAAATGGTTTATGCCATGAATATAACGTCTGTCTGTTGTCTGCAATTAACCAAGCTTAACAACGTTAGCAGCCTGTGGTCCCTTTTCTCCGTTAACAACGTCGAACTCAACCTCTTCACCTTCGTCAAGAACCTTGAATCCGTCCATCTGAAGTGCTGAGAAATGTACGAATACATCCTTGCCGGTCTCGTCAGAGATGAAACCAAAACCCTTCTTTGCGTTAAACCATTTAACTGTACCCTTCATAGTAGTGCCTCCTAAAATAATGAAAAAATTTTGTAACCTGTGTGAGCACAGATTTCAACAACATGTTTAATCTATCATATTCACTGGTTCCTGTCAATGTAAATCAAATGAAAAGCAGTGCTATTTTTTATCCATGCCAAGTTCCTGCGCAAGCTCCTCCAGATACATCCAGCGGTCCATTTTCTGCTCCAGTTCTTGAGAGAGATTCTCTTTTTCTTCGGATAATTTTCCGAGCTTTACAAAGTCACTGGCGGCCTGTCCCATCTCGGTGTCGATCTCTTCCAGACGTTCCTCTATGGCAGCAATATCGTCCTCGATGGTCTCGAAATCCTTCTGTTCCTGATAGGTCATTTTTTTCTTTTTGGTCTGGCCGTCCTTCCAGTTATTGCGGTTCACGGTTTTGGCGGACTCTGTATCCGATACGGCTGCGGTGCCGGAAGCGTTTGCATGACCGGTGGCATCTGCATTTTTGGCTTCCCGGGCATGAAGGTAGTCGGTGTAGCCGCCCTCGTACTGAACCAGTCTGCCATTTTCCTCATAGGAAAAGATCCGGCGGACAACGCGGTCAAGAAAATAGCGGTCATGGGAAACCACTGCCACGATGCCGTCAAAGTGATCGAGATAATCTTCCAGGATCGTCAGTGTGGCAATATCCAGATCGTTGGTAGGCTCATCCAGGAACAGAACATTCGGTGCTTCCATCAGGATACGGAGCAGATAAAGACGCCGCTTTTCACCACCGGACAGCTTTTTGATCACGGCATACTGCATGTCCCCCGGAAACAGGAAACGCTCTAGCATGGCAGAGGCTGTGATAAGGGAACCGTCCGGCTGGCGGATATATTCCGCGCCGCTGCGGACATAGTCGATCACCCGCATATCTTCATCCAGGGCTTCATTTTCCTGGGAAAAATATCCGATCTTGACAGTCCGGCCAATGGTAACGGTACCGCTGTCCGGCTGGACCGAACCGGCAATGATTTTCATCAGTGTGGATTTGCCGCAGCCGTTGGGACCGATAATACCGATCCGGTCATCCCGCAGGAAGATATAAGAAAAATCATGGATCAATGTACGATCTCCGTAGGATTTTGTAATATGCTCCAGCTCCACGGTGGTTTTGCCGAGACGGGAGGAGACAGATGCCATCTCCACAGAACTGTCGCGAACAGGTGCAGCTGTATCCCGCAGTGCCTCATAACGTGCAATATGTGCCTTCTGTTTGGTGGAACGGGCTCTGGCTCCTCGCTGCATCCAGGCGATCTCCACTCTCAGCAGACTCTGTCGTTTTCGTTCTGTTGCCATCTCAATCTCTTCTCGCTGTGCTTTCCGCTCCAGATATCCCAGATAATTGCAGCTGTAGCTGTAAAGCTTTCCCTTGTCGATCTCCACGATGCGGTTGACCACACTGTCCAGAAAATAACGGTCATGGGTGATCATGATCAGGGCGCTTTTGGTGTTTTTCAAAAAGGTTTCCAGCCATTCCGCCATGGCACTGTCCAGATGGTTTGTAGGCTCATCCAGGATCAGGATGTCAGAAGGGGTGAGCAGGGTACGGACCAGTGCGATCCTTTTGCGCTGCCCGCCGGAAAGCTCTGTGATATTCTGGCCAAGCTGTGTGATCCCGAGTTTGGTGAGCATGGATTTGGCATCAGCCTCGTAATCCATGGGACTGCCGGAAATATCATCCGCCAGGGGCAGTGCTGCGGTGAATGCATCAAAGCTTTCCGGGAAGACCGGGTTCTGGGGCAGATATCCGATGCGAAGATTTCTTCCCATAATGACGGTTCCCTCGTCCGGTTCCTCTTTCCCGGCCAGGATCTTTAATAAGGTGGATTTCCCGGTTCCGTTAATCCCGATGATCCCGACCTTTTCCTGCTCGTTCAGGGAGAAGGAGGCGTCATCAAACAGTTTTCGTTCTGTATAAGAATGTGTTAAATGTTCTGCGGTGATCAGATTCATAAGCTATCTCCATTTCCTTTGTCATTGACACGCCACGGGAATCCTTTATAATAAGGGAAGGATAACCATGTGATGATGTAGTGTCAGTTTTTCTCTTAAAGCTCACATCATATGATAACGGTAAAGTATTATTCTGTCAAAATGAAATGGGTATTGGTACCAAAAACATATATCAAAGTTTGCGGGATGAGAAAGGAGTATTGGTATGAAAAAATACAGTCGTTTGGTAAATTACTATGAGACAGATCAAATGGGGATCGTGCACCATTCCAATTATATCCGCTATTTTGAGGAGGCGAGACTTCAATGGATGGACGAGATCGGACTTTCCTACAGCGGGCTGGAGGAGAAGGGCGTGATCATTCCTGTTACATTTGTGGATTGCCATTATAAAAGCCCGGTTCGTTTTGGAGATACCATATATATTACGGTACGTATGTCAAAGTTTGATGGACTAAAGATGGAGTTTTCGTATGAGGTATATGATGAGAAGACCGGTGAACTGCGCAGCACCGGAAAGAGCGGGCATTGCTTTTTGGATAAGCAGATGCGTCCGGTCCTGATCCGGAAGAAATATCCGGAGTTGTATGAGATAATGCTTCAGGCCCTTCATGAGGATGGAGGAACAGGTAGAAAGGGAATGTGAATCAATGAAAAAAAAGCTTTTAACCATATTGATCACCAGTCTTGTAATGATTGCTGGGATGGGAGCACTTTTATGGAAGGTGAATACCGTGAACCAGCGGCTGGAAAAGAAAAAGGCCGCTCTTCTGCAGGAGGAGATGGGGACGGACACAAAAGATAAAGCATTAGAGGATGTGGATAAGCTGGAGTTACAGACGCTGTATCTGTCCGGAAACAAGAAAAATGTTGTCACCAGGGAGTACGGAAATGTGAACGCCATCTACAACAAGGCGAAATCCGCTGCTGCAGAGGATATGCTGACCGAGATCAAGAAGAAGCGGGACTATTCGGAGAAGGACCCTCTCTGGGCATATAACCCATACGGAACAAATCCGGAGTCTCTTTATATGTATTTTAAGAGCAAGGGCAGATTTTACTGCAGGTACACAGTATCGGTAGACGATAACAAGATCCCGGATTTTACCAGAACTCTGGATAATGGTGCTTCCGGCAATGTTGCTATGGAGCATGAGTATCAGATCATCGGTCTTGTTCCCGGCAGAACCAATTATCTGATCTTTAAGCTTTACAATAAAAAAGATGAGCTGGCCAATACGCTGTATTATAAGGTGGATATGCCAAAAAGCTACAGTGGGGGCCAGACGATCCTTCCTTATGAGAAAGGAAGGAGTAAGGAAGCATTGCAGAATGGATTATATACCGTGTTTTCGGATACGGCATCCAAAAAGAAAAATGCAGTTTTGCTGTACGATAACAGTGGTGTTTTGCGCGCCGAGTTTCCGATAAAATGTGCGGGGTACAATATGGAAAAGATCTACGATACCCTTGTGTATGCCGTAGATGACAATACCCTTGCCAGAGTAAATGAACTGGGACAGGTGGTGGATTGTCTGGAGATCCCACTGCACCATATTTATGGAGAGTTTGCATATGATGGAGCGGGGGCTGTATATGTGCTGGCACAACCGGTGCAGCGTTCCCAGTCTCTCGGCAGTGTTGTCAAGGTGGAGGTAAATTCCGGGGATGTGTCGGATGCACTGAATTTGTCGGATATTCCTTCGCTGGTGAGGCTGGTAAAAAAAGCAGACAAGAGTGGGAAGCTGAAGGGGAGAAATCATATGGCTCTGGATTCCATTCAGGTGACGGGAACCAATCAGATCCTGCTTGGTTCTTCCCAATATTCCACGATCATGAAGATAAGCAATGTCAACAGCCTGATGCCGAAGCTGGATTATATGATGACGGATCAGAAGGTGTGGAATATATCCGGCAAGGGAAAGGCAGTGAAACGCCTTCGCAAAAAGATTCTGACAAAGGCACTGGCCGATGGTCAGGCGGAACCGACACAGGCGACACCGATCGTCAATTCAATCCTTGACAGCGGAAAGACAAGCACACCGGAGCTGTTCCGTTCGCAGTATGGACAGAATGCGCTGGTGGTAGAAAAGAGCAGCAGTCTGGCAGAGGGACAGTATTATGTCAGTATGCTGAATAACGACGCAGGAAAGGGAGCTTCCGGTCAGAAGAACAATTCTTATTATTACAAATATCTTGTAGATGAGACGGCGGGTACATATGCTCTTTTGAAAAAGGAACGTCTGCCATGGAATGAAAAGGGTGGCAATGTAACAGCCTATGATGAAAGCTTTTTGTATTGCCGGCCAAAGGCTCATGTCTTTGAGGAGATTGACAAAACCGGCAGGGAGATCCGCTCCTTTAAGTTTAAGGGGACATTGTACAGAGTTTACAAAAATGACTGGAAAGGTTTCTGGTTTTATTGACAAATTGACGAAAGAAAACGCTATTTTTGTTGACCATGCAAGGGAAAAGAGGTATACTAAAAACAGTAGTTTGTATGTTATGCAATGAGCAAATGGCGTATGAAATAACTAAGAAAGAGGAGGAACGTTAATATGAAGTTTTTTGTTGACACAGCAAAGATTGAGGACATCAAAAAAGCAAATGACATGGGTGTGATCTGTGGTGTAACTACAAATCCATCCCTGATCGCAAAGGAAGGCGGCAAGAGCCAGGAGGAGATCCTGAAGGAGATCGCTTCTATCGTGGATGGTCCGATCAGCGGTGAGGTTAAGGCAACAACTGTAGATGCAGAGGGGATGATCGCAGAGGGACGTGAGATCGCAAAGCTTCATCCGAACATGGTCGTAAAGATCCCTATGACCGTTGAGGGACTCAAGGCTACAAAGGTACTGGCTTCTGAGGGCATCAAGGTAAATGTTACACTGATCTTTTCTGCCAATCAGGCACTTCTGGCTGCCAGAGCAGGTGCTGCATATGTATCACCATTCCTGGGACGTCTGGATGATATCTCACAGCCGGGTATTGACCTGATTGAGACGATTACAGCAATTTTTGACAATTACGGTATCGATACGGAGATCATCGCAGCAAGCATCCGTAATCCGATCCATGTAACAGACTGCGCTCTTGCAGGTGCGGATATTGCAACTGTTCCATATTCTGTTATTGAGCAGATGACAAAGCATCCGCTGACAGATCAGGGTATTGAGAAGTTCCAGAAGGAATATCTTGCCGTATTTGGTGAGTAAGCAGTATGAAGAATACTCCTAAAGGACATAATATGTTATCCGGGAGTACATTGCTTTATACAAAAATGTTAAGACAGAAAGGAAAATAAAATGGATACATTAGCATTAAAGAAAACTGCAAATGAGATTCGCAAGGGCATTGTGACAGCAGTGCATAGTGCAAAATCCGGTCATCCGGGCGGATCACTTTCAGCAGCAGACATTTTAACATATCTTTACTTTGAAGAGATGAATGTAGATCCAAAGGATCCCAAGAAGGCAGACCGTGACCGTTTCGTACTTTCCAAGGGTCACATTGCACCGGCTCTTTATGCTACATTGGCAGAAAAAGGGTATTTTCCAAAGGAGGATCTTAAGACACTTCGTCACGTTGGTTCTTATCTGCAGGGACATCCGGATATGAAGCATATTCCGGGCGTTGATATGTCAAGCGGTTCTCTGGGACAGGGGATTTCTGCTGCGGTTGGTATGGCACTGTCCGCAAAAATGGACAATGCAGATTACCGCACCTATACATTACTTGGTGACGGTGAGATCCAGGAGGGACAGGTCTGGGAGGCTGCTATGTTTGCAGGTGCCCGTAAGCTGGACAATCTCGTAGTGATCGTAGATAATAACGGACTTCAGATTGATGGAGATATTGCAGATGTATGTTCACCGTATCCGATCGCAGAAAAGTTTAAGGCATTTAACTTCAATGTGATCGAGATCGATGCTCATGATTTTGATCAGATCGCAGATGCTTTCAAGAAAGCAAAGGCTACAAAGGGTATGCCGACAGCAATTGTTGCCAAGAGTATCAAGGGCAAGGGCGTAAGTTTCATGGAGAATCAGGCAGGCTGGCACGGCTCAGCTCCAAATGATGAGCAGTATGCACAGGCAATGGCTGATCTGGACAAAATCGGTGAGAGCTTAAAGTAAAGGAGGATGAACATGGCTGACGTAAAGAAAATCGCGACGAGAGAAAGTTACGGAAATGCGTTGAAGGAATATGCGGAGGAGTATCCAAACCTTGTAGTGCTGGATGCCGATCTGGCAGCAGCAACCAAGACAGCAATCTTCAAGAAAGCATATCCGGACAGACATATAGATTGTGGTATTGCAGAGTGTGATATGATGGGTATTGCGGCAGGTCTTGCAACAACAGGAAAGATCCCGTTTGTAAGCTCCTTCGCAATGTTTGCGGCAGGACGTGCTTTTGAGCAGGTTCGTAACTCTATTGCATATCCACATCTCAATGTAAAGATTGGTGCGACTCATGCCGGTATCTCCGTAGGTGAGGACGGAGCGACACATCAGTGCTGCGAGGATCTGGCATTAATGCGTACGATTCCGGGTATGATCGTAATGAATCCATCAGATGATGTAGAGGCAAAGGCCGCTGTAAAGGCTGCTTTGGATCATGATGGTCCTGTATATATCCGCTTTGGCCGTCTGGCTGTGCCGGTGATCAATGACAGACCGGACTACAAGTTTGAGATGGGCAAGGGTGTTGTTCTCCGTGAGGGCAAGGATGTGACCATTATCGCAACCGGTCTTGAGGTTGGAGAGTCCCTTGAGGCTGCTGAGAAGCTGGCAGCAGACGGTATCTCTGCCAAGGTGATCAATATCCATACTATTAAGCCACTGGATGAGGATCTGGTGGTAACTGCAGCCCAAGAAACCGGCAAGGTAGTTACTGTAGAGGAACATTCCGTGATCGGTGGTCTGGGCAGTGCAGTTTGTGACTGTCTTTCTGCAAAAGCACCGACAAAGGTTATGAAGATCGGTGTCAATGATACCTTTGGTGAGTCTGGTCCTGCTTTAGAGCTGATCAAGAAATACGGTCTGGATGCAGACAGCATTTATGCAAAGGTAAAGGCATTTGTTGCAGAGTAAGATTTGAATTTGACAGCGGTTTGAATTAACTGCTGTGATCGGTACAGAGTAGCAATTTGTTTCACTGTACCGGATAGAAACGGGGTTTGTACCAATAATCGTACAGACCCTGTTTTTTGCGTAATTAAGAAAGATTTTGTATAATGCAGTATGCTTGCAATATTTCTTATGTCCGGAGTTTGAGGAAATGAAAAAATATCAGAAAGGTGGTTTTATTTATGAGATTAATGATCGTGCGCCATGGAGATCCCGACTACAGCATTGATTCACTGACCCCGAAAGGATGGAAAGAGGCGGAACTGCTGGCAGACCGTCTCTGTAAGCTGGATGTGAAGGCGTTTTATGTATCGCCATTAGGCAGAGCAAAGGATACAGCATCTTTTACATTAAAACGTCTCGGGAGAGAGGCGGAGGAAATGAAATGGATGCGGGAGTTTGATGCACAGATCGACCGGCCGGATGCGGCTGGCAGGACCATTGTGTGGGACTGGCTTCCGGCAGACTGGACAAATGTTACGTCATTTTATGATAAGGAAAGCTGGAGTGATCATCCACTGCTAAAAAAAGGAAAAACAGAGCACGGGGATGTCCGGGTAGAATATGACTGGGTCACAGAAGAACTTGATAAGCTGTTAGCCCGTCACGGATATCAGCGTCAGGGACAGATTTACCGTGCGGTCAATGCTAATAATGATACTATTGTTCTGTTTTGCCATTTTGGGCTGGAGTGTGTTCTGTTAAGTCATCTGTTGGGAATCTCGCCGATGGTATTGTGGCATGGCTTTTGTGCGGCTCCAACCTCGGTCACGACTCTTTACACCGAAGAACGCCGCCGGGGAATCGCTGCCTTTCGAATGGCATCTTTTGGAGATATCTCCCATTTGTATGCGGCAGGGGAAGAACCGGCATTCGCCGCACGTTTCTGTGAATGTTACGATAACCCCGACGAACGACACGACTGATTCAAAAAAATTTTTCATTCGGTGCAACATTTCAGTTCCCGGCGACACAGTTTATTAGGAATTCCAAAAGGGAAACAATAAAAGATGGGAAACGTGCCGCCGGGGGAAAGGGATGCAGAGATGGTTCTGCATCCCGGCAGGGGCGGCGGAAATGGAGTGGCCTATGAAAGAAACAGGGACAGAAAAACTGATCAGTCTGCGGATGGAAGCTGTGACACTTCGCAGACATCGTTGGAAAAAAACGGTGCTGTTTGCCGGTGTCTGTGTATGGGGGATACTGATAGCATTTTTATGTATGATCTTTCTGGGAGGAGGGCAGGATAGTTATACCGCAAATATCCGTCATGTTGTAAGTTACAGGCAGATTTATCAGTACTATATGGACCTGCTTGATAAGCAGGATCGTTATGTGCTGCGCAAGAGTAATATGCTGAATGCAGTGATGGGTGCAGGAGACACAAATGGCGGAACAGCTATGGCTTCGGCTTCCGGAAGTACGACTGTGCAGACATATACATCGCCCAATCAAAGAGAGAAGGGGATCGGGGAAGCGGATGTTGCAGTTACAGATGGAAAATGGATCTACAAACTGGTGCAGGAGCAGACCTCGGACAAAACAGATATCAAGGATATCTGGGGAAATTCGAATTTTCTCCAGATCCTGAAGCCTGATGGAGAGAATACAAGAGAGATGTTGAAGCTCCAATTGCCTGTTCCGGAGGACAAAAAAGGAAAGGGACATCAACAGAGCAACTCTGACTGGATATCCGATCGGCAGGCGGAGGAACTGTATGTCTATGGGGACATCCTTGTTGTTGCGCAGGAGCTTCAGGGCAAGGCGGAATGGAATGTAAAGACAGCCGTTTATTTCTATGATATTTCTGATGTCCGTCATCCAAGAGAGCTTGGACATACATTGCAAAATGGCAGCTATAATACCATGCGGGAATACGGGGGGATTTTATATCTGGTAACCCAGCGTATGGATATTCCGGTGACGGCGATGAAGGAGCAGAATAAGGAGCGGTATCTGCCATGGATGGACGGTGAGTTTTTAGGGACAGATGATATCATTCTGCCGGAGGATGCCCAGGGAAATGCATATACGATCGTCAGTACCTGGAGGCTGCAGCAGGAGGTAACGAGAGTAGATACCAAAGCGATGATCGGACACTATCCGGATGTTTATATGACAGAGAATAATTTATATCTGTCAACGACCATGTATGCAGATACAGAACAAGAGGAAAAGAATGACCGGAGCAGAGTAATGAAATTTAAGCTCCGGGAGGGAAAACTGATCGAAGGGGCAACAGTGGTAATGCCGGGTGCGATCACCAACAGCTTTGCAATTCAGGAGAGAAAGGATAAGCTGTATGTGGTGACGCAGATCCTTCATTATACTTATGAAAAAAATGCAGATGAAGAAGACGAGTATGCAGGACAGTGGGATGTCAACCGGATGGAAGTCTGTGCCTATGTTTTTAATGATACATTAAAGCTTGTGTCTAAATGTGGAAGTATTGCAGAAAATGAAGAAGTCAAAGCTGTCCGTTTAATGGAGGATGTGGGATATGTTGTGACTTATCGACAGACGGACCCGCTCATCAGTATTGACTTTTCGGATCCGGAGAAGATCAAAGTGATGGATGAACTGAAATTGCCGGGATTTTCCGCTTATCTTCATCCGGTGGGAGAGGATCTGCTTCTGGGAATCGGAACGACAGATGATGAGGAAAATATGTACATCAAAGTTGCACTGTACGATATTTCGGACAATAAAAAACTTCGTATCTTTGACGAAAAACTGGTGGAGGATATGGAGTATAGTGATGTGAGTTATGATTACCGCAGAGCATTTGTTGATGAAAAAAACGGCATTGTGGGTTTTGGAGGAACCACCTGCAATGAGGCATATCTGGAAGACACCGGGAAACAAATATACAGAAATACATATGTATTATATCGTTACAGCAGAGACGGTAAGCTGGAGCAGATCGGAGACTATGAGGTGAAAGCAGGAACAGAAGGAATGACCGGGATGAGGATCGGATCGTGGTTTTATATTATTCCCCATGGGGTGTCTGATGTCAGTGATCTGGTAATCGTTCCATACGGGTATGCCAAATAGAAGACGGTTTTATGACTGAAAAGTTTTATGAATAGAAAGAAAATATAATGAATAATCGGCATCGCCATTGGAAAAAATAGGCATAAAAGACCTGTGCATTTTTTGTACAGGAAAGGAGGTGCCGGATGGCGAAGAAAGAAATCGGAAAACAAAGTGTAGAATTTGACTGTCCGCCCCTGATCGTAGGGGCGGCGTCTGTTGTGGGGGAAAAGGAAGAACAGGGACCCTATGGAAAATATTTCGATCATGTGATCAAGGACCCTATGGCGGGACAGGATACCTGGGAGGAGGCAGAGGAGCGTTTTCAGCAGATGGCTGCGGAAATGGCCATTGAGAAATGCGGACTGGAGAAAAAGGATATCCGTTATGTCGTAGCGGGAGATCTGTTAGGGCAGCTGATCGCATCCTCTTTTGGGCTGATGAATCTGGATATTCCGATCTTTGGAGTGTACGGAGCGTGCTCCACCATGGGAGAATCCCTGGCAATCGGATCCATGCTGGTGGATGGCGGATTTGCAGACAGGGTTGTAGCTCTCACCTCCAGTCATTTTGCCAGTGCGGAAAAGCAGTTTCGTTTTCCTCTGGGATACGGAAATCAGCGCCCCAAAGCAGCAACCTGGACCGTAACGGGAAGCGGAGCCGTGGTGTTATCGTCACAATTTGATACAAAAAAGAAATTGTCAGAAAAAACAAATGTCCAAAAAATCGTACAGGTTAGAGGAGTGACGACGGGAAAGATCGTGGACTACGGTGTGAAGGACAGCATGAATATGGGAGCTTGTATGGCACCGGCAGCGGCGGATGTGATCGCAGCCAATCTGGAAGATTTTCAGAGAAAACCAGAGGATTATGATCAGATCATTACAGGTGACCTGGGACAGGTCGGCAGGCAGATCCTGTTGGATATTCTGGAGGCAAAGGGTTATGATATTGCGTCCCGTTATATGGACTGCGGAATCGAAATTTACCGGGATGATCAGAATGTCCAGTCCGGCGGCAGCGGCTGTGGCTGCAGTGCCGTGATGCTGACAGGGTATATTTTACAGAAGCTTCAGAAGCAGGAATGGAAGCGTGTTTTATTTGTTCCCACAGGAGCTCTTTTGTCACCGGTAAGTTTTAATGAAGGAAAAAGTGTGCCGGGAATTGCTCATGGTGTTATTTTAGAAAGTGCAGAGGAAAAATCAGAAAAGAGGTTATAAAATCTGAAGGATATTTTTTGAAAAAAACTTTCAATAATTATCATCGAAAAGGAGAAGAAAAATGAATTATATATGGGCATTTATTGTGGGAGGATTAATTTGTGTAGCTGTACAGATTTTAATGGATAATACAAAATTACTACCGGGAAGGATCATGGTTATTCTGGTGTGTACCGGAGTGATCCTGGGGGCACTTGGGTGGTACGAGCCTTTCGAAAAATGGGCGGGTGCCGGAGCAACTGTTCCCCTGCTTGGTTTTGGAAATGTTTTATTTCGCGGTATGAAAGAAGCAATTGATAAAGAAGGATTTATTGGATTATTTAAGGGAGGATTTACCGCGTGCTCCGTTGGAGTTTCCGGTGCATTGATTTTCGGATATATTGCCTCGCTGATTTTTAAACCGAAAATGAAATAAAACAGGCTGGAAAATCAAGGCAATTTTTATAATTTTTTTGAGTAAAATTAAAATTATTATACAATAGTAACAAAAATTGAAAAAAGGGTTGAAACTTTTCGAAAAACGCTATAAACTTCTTATCGTAGAACGAAATGTTATTTTTTCTTTAGTTATGAAAGGGAGAAGTATTATGGCAAATCAGAAAAATACTACCGCAAAAAAAGAGACAGTAGCAAAGACAAACACAGCAGCAGCGATTGCATCTGTAGCAGCAAAGAAGTCTGAGACTGCAGCTCCTGCAGCAAAGACAGCAGATACAACAGTAAAGAAGACAGAGGCTCCTAAGGCCGCAGAGAAGAAAGCTCCTGAAAAGAAGGCTGAGGCACCAAAGAAAGCAGCTCCTAAGGCAGTAGACAAAAAGGCTGAGCCAAAGAAGCGCGGCAGAAAGCCGGCAGCAGCTAAGAAGCCGGAGCCACGTGTACAGGAAGTTTACTTCGAGTTTGATGGCAAGCAGGTTGAGGCAGGCGAGATCGTATCTAAGATTGAGCAGGCATACAAAAATGCAGGACATCAGATCGGACGTATTAAAGATCTCAAGGTATACATCAACTCTGAGGATGGTAAGGCATACTACGTTATCAACGGAGATGATGGCGAGGGACAGTATATCGAGCTGTAAGATTTGTTTTTATGAATATACAAAAGGGCTGAGAACAAATATTCTCAGCCCTTTTTTCATGGCTTACCATGGTAGTTTACCATAGTAGTTTGCCATGAAAAAATATTGGGGAAGTATGCCCCGGATCAGGTGATTATTTACCTGCCATAGACTCTTCCTGGCGCTTGATCATCTGACGAACCATCTCGCCACCAACAGAACCGTTCTGCGCGGAAGTCAGGTCACCGTTGTATCCACCGTTCTTAAGTGGTACTCCTAACTCGCTGGCAACCTCCATCTTGAACTTATCCATAGCTTCCTTTGCCTGTGGAACTTCCATTCTTGAACTCTGACTGTTTGTCATTTTTTTCTACCTCCTTGAAATTGTTTTGCCGATTGATTTCATTCTGTATATACAGATTCATATCATTTTCGGCGGGATAGGCTTTGTTGTTTGCTTATCCTGATTTCTATTATCTGCAAATGCGGATAAATTATTTTGCCAGTTTCTTCCTTTTTGCAGAAGACCTTTCATGATAGGAACAGTTATTGCAAAATTTTCGTCAAGTGGTTGAATTTTTTGCGGAATGTGGTAAAATAGAATAAATAATTGTGTTTAGAACTTAAGAAAGGATGGAGGATATCATGAAGCATATTCAGACATTAAACAAAGCAAACTTAAGCGAGTCCGCAAAGAAGGGCGGCTGTGGTAAGTGTCAGGCATCTTGCCAGTCTGCATGCAAGACTTCTTGTACTGTAGGAAACCAGAAGTGTGCAAGAGAGGATGACGACAAATAATTGTTGTGATTGCTGAAAGCTGATAGCTGCTGCGATTTATTGCAGCAGCTATTTACGTGTTGTCAGTGTATTAGTGCAGCAGCTAATCAATCGTTGAAATATTGATCAGAAAGAATAAAGAGGAAAAAAATGATTCATAAATTTAAAGCAAAGGATTTAAATATTGTATTGGATGTAAATAGTGGCGGCGTTCATCTGGTAGATGATATGACATACGATCTGCTGGATTATATTGATGAGCCGGTACCGGAGACATGTCCGCAGAAGGCTCTCGATGAGCTTGGTGATAAGTATACAGAGGACCAGCTAAAGGAATGCTATGGAGAGATCCTGGAGCTGTATCATGATAAGGTACTGTTCAGTGGAGATCCATATGCGGTATATGCAGAGACAGCTATCAATTCACCGATCAAGGCAATGTGTCTCCACATTTCCCATGACTGTAATCTCCGCTGCAAATATTGTTTTGCATCCACGGGTGATTTCGGCACAGGACGTAAGCTGATGCCGTTAGAGACTGCCAAGGCTGCCATTGATTTTCTTTTGGAGAAGTCTGTGGGCAGAGAGAATCTTGAGCTGGATTTCTTTGGCGGA
>CADAKW010000016.1 GCA_902788645.1 uncultured Lachnospiraceae bacterium | reverse complement strand
ACAAATGTGAATAGATCACTGTATGTAACCATTGGCACCAGCTCCCTCCTTAGTAAAAGTCCGGCAGCTGACGTAGCACCCTTTGGCTCCCTGGGTAAGGTTATTATATTATCAAACTGCATCAAGTGAAGTAGATTCAATGGGAGTTATACAGCCCCAGCTCTTTCAGAGCATCTTCGCTTGATACGAATTCTTTGCAATCTGGATTTTCCTGTATTTCTTTTAGCATTTTCTGATCCCACTGATCAGGAGGGATAGATTCGATATTTTGTAAGGTACAACCGTCAATATAACATTCACCACATTGCTCGCATTTTAGACACGGTATGGTTATGGTGTTAAAGTGATTATTATCCCTAATTGTGTACCGACTGGTGGTTTTGGTCGTGTTTCCGTTACAGATAAAACATTTCATGGAAAATCACCTCCGTAAATTTCGAAAAATAGTTTATTTTTCTTATCCTCTTTATATTTCAAGATTAAAAGAATTAAACCTATAACGGCTGGGATAATGAAAAACCAAAAAGCAAATAGAAGACATATAAGCCAAGTGCTTAGATACCATTTGTGTTTCATGCGTTTATTTCTCCTTTGATTGTAATTCTACTAATGGGAATTTCGTAATTCTTTCTCTTCGACAGTATTGTGAGTAAAAAAATCATCTTTTTGAATATGTCGCATTTCATGCAGATATGCCTGCATACGTTGTTCGTAGGAAAGACGTGCATTCAAAAAGATGCTAAAACTCCCATCTTCATTAATAGTTACGGTTGCCGGAATTGAATTTCCGAAGTCTAAAACTTGTACATTTACATCATCCAGAAGCCTCACCCCCTATATTATTGTCCGTTTTCTTTTCGCTTTAAAGCCATTAACATACTATGGACTGTTTGTAGATCTTCAGGATCAGCATCTCTGGCTGCATCGAAAAGAAGGGAAAGTTCTTTATTATCGTAAATCTCTTGTGCAATTTTACTAGTCTCCGGATTGAAATAATAAGTATCTGGTATGACTTCCGTGGAGGGCTTCTTGCCGAGCAGGTAATTCATATCGACATTGAAAGTATCGGCTATAAGCTCCAGGGTTTCAAAGTTAGGCTCTCTTTCACCTTTTTCGTACATACCAACTGCACTTCGCGAAATTCCAAGCTTATCCGCTAATTGTTGTTGAGTTAAACCACTTTTTTCACGAATGTGTTTGAAAATATTAGGAAAATCCCCCATCAGTTCATCTCCCTTCACTGTGTTATAAACATATAATACCACGTTTCGTGGAAAAATCAATACAAATTTCACGAAATGTGTTGACACGAATTGTGGAGTGTGCTATAAAATAAATATGCCACAAAACGTGACAGCGGAAAGGAGTGATAAATTTGCAACCGAAAGTGATAGGAAAGAGATTGTTAGAATTAAGAGGTGAAAAGTCTCAAGCCGAGGTGGCACAGGCTGTGGGAATAAGTGATTCAGCATTGTCGATGTATGAATGCGGTGAAAGAATACCAAGAGATTCAGTAAAGGTTAAGCTTGCCCAATACTATAAAACAACTGTACAGAAAATTTTTTTTGATTAGAATGACACAAAATGTGTCATTTGTAAAGGAGGAGTAACAAAGATGAATGAACATGAGAGCGGGTGATGGTTGTTGAAACCAGCGTTTCGGTGCCGAGTGTTGATCCAGTATCGGAATCAGATCAGCAAACAAAGACGGATGGTAAAAATCCAATGAAGCTTTCCGTAGAAGAAAACGATGGAGGGTACAAAATCAAACTTGATGATAAGGAGCTTCGATATGTAGAAAATTACAATATTGATGTAATTCAAGGTCCAGGTTTAAAAAAACAAGACTTACATTGAAAATGCTGGTTCAGAATCCGGATTAGCAAGGTAATGAAAGGAGGGATAGAAGAAATGGAAGTAATTCTGGCAACTGTAATCTTAATATTGTTGGTTATGTTTATTTCAACAAAATTAGGATTAACAGCATATGTTGCATGGATGGAAGAGAATCAATTTCGGCAGCCATCTGATGAAGACTTGCAGAGGCTCATCAGATGGTGTGCGAAAAAGTACTTAGAGGATTTATTTGGAAAATCCTAATTGTTGGTTTATAGCGGCTGTTGCAACACCTTCGGCGATTGCGGTGACTACTTTTAGACTGGCAAAACCGATAGTGGAAGATACATCTTTTATTTTTGCCCAGTTGTTATTATCGCGGATGTTGGAAAGAAATTCATGACCAGCAGGTGATAAATCATAGTCAGATAGAAATTTAGGTTGAGGTTTAAAGATGAACCCTTTCATTTCCAAATATCTTAAATGGTAGTTGATTGCTTCGGAATCGTAAATCTTAAGCTTTGGATATGTTTCTGTAGCTTGTCGCATACAGCAAGCTGTGGAATAAGTAGAGTTATCTTCGATGGTAAATAAAATATCGCGGATACAGTCGTTATTAATATGCATAATATATCATCCTTTCTTTTGATATTTCAATAATACATTGCAGATAAGTTGATTATAAAGTAAAGCTTCAGACAAGGCAAGGATGAAGAATAGATTACCAATATGCTGGTTCAGTATCCGGATTAGAACGGTAATGAAAGGAGGGATAGAAGAGATGGAAAGATTATTGGATTTTTTAAGGATGTATTCCGAAGAGATTGCGATTGGAATTACCTGCGGGATTGTAGGGAGTTTTATAGGGATGGCGATAGCATGGCTGTTAGGAATACTGTGAGAATGTTTTAGTGGACGCAGGGAAGTCAAACACCCGAACAACCCCATCAACATAGGATAAAGGGAAGGAGTGTGATGAATATGGCAAAAAAAGCAAAACCAGAGGTAAAGAACCGTTTTTTTATCCCACGGGATGGTAAATATGTCAACGTGGAAGATCTGCCCCAGGAGGAACAGAACCTTATCCGGAAGAACTTTTCGGAACAGTTGGCAGACGCAATGATGGAGGGGCTTGGATATACCAGAGTCACACCGTCAGGTAAAAAGACAACAGCATAAAGGCGAGCGGCAGGCATAGCAGGGGGCGTATCGGAATCCTTCTCCTATAGTAATAATTACAGATTACCCCAAACAGAATGTTCTACAAACATATTAGATGCGCCCTCCGCTGTGCCTGCCGGACAAGCAGGAAAGGGAAAGAGATATGGCAAAAAATGACATTGAATTTTGCAACGCAGTGATCACAGAAGCCTTCATTAAGTTTAACGACCAACGAGAGCTGGAACTTAGATTGTGTTTTGAGGGAAAGCTGGATGAGGAGGATTTCAAAACAATTATTACTTATCCCATTGGATGGGGATTCATTGGTTCAAATACTTTTGCAGGTCGAGAAAGAGGGATATGTAAAATTATGAAAATAATGGATGTGACAGATGCATCAAACTGGGAATCAGTAAGAGGACGGGCAGTACGGATCATAAAACATCGGGCAGAGGGGCAGCCTCTCATGATTTGTCATATCACCAAAGATAAATGGTTTATTTTAGATGATTGGCAGGAAAGGAAAAGGAAATGAGTGCAAAGAGAGCAGCGATCCGCCGGGAGAGAAAGGAACGCCGGAAAGCGGAACACCGAAAGGCACCGGACGGAGAAGCCAGAAGGGCAGCAGAGCAGGGCAGGATAGACGGAAGGACATTGGCAGCCTGCATTATCATCAATGTTCTTTATGATCAGTTTGGATTCCGGGATAAACGACTTATGAGGATGGTGGAGCAGATCAACCGGGAAGCGTTGAAGTTTGACCAGGAGGCAACCAGATTTAATCTGGAGTTTTATGCCGGAAAACTGCAGGAAAGAATCCGAAACGCACAGATCAAACCAAGAGCAGGAAATCTGACAGAGACCATATATGCCAGCGTCAGGGATGAATATTTTATATCTTCCGGTGCTGTGATGTTTATGGTCCTGAACGAGTATTTCGGTTTTGCAACAAATGGTAAAGGGACAGGCCGTTCCGATCTGATCATGGCGTATATCGTCAATGAATACATAAAAGTCAACCTGGATCCGGAGGGACACGATGTGGAGTTTTATTATTGCCGGATGAAGGAAAAGACAGGTCTTGATATTTAAGACTGACAGGAAATGAAAGTTTGATCAAAGAAAGGAAAAAATGATGAATTTATTGAGAAATAGTAAAGCGGAGAGAACGACAGGAAAGAAAGCAGTGAAAGTGGATACCGAGTATTACAGCACCCTGCAGTGCAAGGAGTATCTGATTGAGGCGGTTGCCAAAGTAGTAGTGGATGGAAGTGACGAGAAGTCGAAGTTGGCAAGGATTGCGGCCATTCTGCAGATCCAGCTTCCGCAGGAGGGATGATGGAGGATTTCAGATTGTTTTACGCTGCCGGCACTAAACCGGCAGAGCAGGCGGACAAGCTGCCTCTGGAGTGGCAGCAGAGGGTGGATGCGGAAGACGTCCCATCGGTACGCCCATACGTCCCACCGGAGCTGGAGTACATTGGCACGGTAGACAAAGGACAGATCTGTTTTGATTATTATACATTACCTGACGGTCAGCTCCGGCAGGAGTACCGCCGCCCAGAGCAGGATATCATCTTGTCATATCGGGACGAGGAGAGCCTGCAGCACGTCCGGCAGAGGGCAAGAAAAAAGAGAGCAGCTATCGCAGAGCCGCCCTCGGAAAATGTCGTATGACACCAACAACTTAATCATACGGCATAGGCGTTGAAAAGTCAAGGAAAGCCAAGGGTTATAAGCCCTTTGGCGACCTTGTAATGAGTATTATAAAACGAAGCACAGAGGATTCTTATGAGCCGTATGAAGAAAAAGCAGACGTACCATCAGTATGACTTTGAGGATGTGTACGGGAAGGAATGGAAAATAAGTCCCCTGCCGGTCAGCAGAGACGGGCAGTTAAATATAGAGGATTGTTATGACAGCTCCGTACTGGGGGAGGAGTCCGAGGCGGAGAGGGTGGACCGCCGGATGAAGGCATTGGCATCCTGCCGGATCATGCTGCAGAGGATCATCTCCGGAGACTATGTGGAGAGCAATATTTATCCTGTCTACTTAAACCGGAAGGATGTACCAAGGGCAGAGAAGTACCGGACCAGCCGGGAGGCACAGAAACGTCTCAACCAGAAGAACCGTCAGAAGAAATACATCCGGATCATCAACACCAATTTCCGTGCCGGTGACCTGATCGTCACCCTGACATATAAGGATGGAGAGTATCCGTCTCTGGACCGTGCCCGGAAAGATATCAAGAATTATTTAGCAGCCATCGGCCGTTATCGAAGAAAGCAGGGGATGACGCCGTTGAAATATATATATGTGATCGAGTATGTGGATGGACCCACCAATAAGGTGCGGATCCACCACCATCTGATCATGTCTGCCATGGACAGGGACGTGGCAGAGAGTAAATGGACAAAAGGCAGAGTGGAAAGCAAATATGCTGATCCAGACGATGACTTTGGACTGGAGGGCTTTGCCCGATATATCTGCAAGTTGGAATCAAACGGAAGACATCTGATCCAGCATTCCCGGAATCTCAAGAAACCGATCGTCCGGGAGAATGTGACCAAGCTCACCAGGAGAAAGATGCGAGACCTGGTTCTTGCCGGGGACGATATGGGTCCGATGATGGAGAAGATTTTTCAGGGCTCCTGTCGGTATATTGATTCCAAGACATACATATCTGACCTGACGGGAGGATTTTACATATATTCGAGATTAAAGAAAAAAGAGGTGAAAACCATGGAGACAAAAACGGCGTCCGATAAAGCAAATGCTAAAGCGGACAGCAATTTGAAACCGGTCAAAATATATATTGATATGGAATGGAAAGGGTCTTTGAAAAAGGGGAGTGCTTCCTACTCTATCGTACTGGAGACGATGTTTAAGGGACGGACTTATACTGCCGTCCATCACGGCGAGGTGGTAAACACCACCCAGAACCGTGCAATCCTGCATATTTCCAGAATCGCCCTGTCCCATCTCCGGGGGAATTATAATCTGGAGATCCATGCGGCCAGCGGGTATCTTGCCGGAGGATTTAACCTCTGCCGGTTCCAGTCGGCAGCAGAGCGAGAGTACCAAAACGCAAAGAATGCTGACCTGATCGACAAGCTTCTCAAAGTGGCAGCAGGACAGGCCATCCGTGTGGTACCGGAACAGCATCACGCCTATACAGACTGGATGCGCAAGGAACGGGAAAAAGGGCAGCAGGGCGAAAGAGACCCGAAGATGTGGGAAAAGACCATTGATGATAAGAGATAGCCGAAGGGCGGAAAGGATAGAAAGATGATTAAATGTGAAATCCCCGGCTGCATCAATGAAGGATGCCACAGCCATCATATCGTGTTCCGTTCCCAGGGCGGACCGGACATTGCAATGAATCTGATCCGGCTGTGTCCGTATCACCACAATATGTCTCCGGAAGGGGTACATATGAATCCCGCGCTGGACAAGCGTTTGAAACGTGTGTTGCAGAAAGAGTATGAGACAGTATTTGAATTTGAAGAAAAAGAGCTGACAGTGGAACTGGTAGCTGACCGGATCGGCATGAGCAAGAAGAAAGCAGAGAAGTATTTTTCAAAGGTTCCAAAGAATCCGGACGGCACCATGGACAGAGAGAACATTATCCGCCGGTTGATGGGCGGGAGACTTTATTGAGAGGAGAAAGACGATGGCAAAAATCAAAATGGACTGCATCTCTTATGACGGTATGAGCAGTAAGCCGATCCAGAGCCGATGCAGAGCATTGAAGAAACTTTATTGCAGCTGTGAGGAACAGTGCAGCTTTTATAAAAGCAGATCTGACTACAATATGGACGGCAGCCGGAAGGTCAAACGGTGACTATATGGGAATCAGATTATCGAGCTGTAAATGGCCGGACTGCTTTCAGTGTGATCGTCCGGACTGTGAATATACCGGAACGATCAAAGAAGACAACAGGTATTTGACCAGATTAAAGTTATGGAGCAAATACCAGCACGCCTGCGAAGCGAGTAATGCAGCGCGGATGGCATACGAAAATCATCACCCGGAGGTAGTGGCAAATGAAATATATGCAAGGACGATATATCCGCTGCCAAGGGCAGCAGAAAGGAGTGAGGGAAATGTTGAGAATGAGCCGTTATGAGAACGGATTGGTTGCGCGGTTAATGGAAAGTTACCAGAGACACAGAACTATGAAGATATCAGATGAGATAGAACATATCCGGCAGCAGGCAGTAGATTTGGATATGCAGCAGTTTTGGCTGTTGACACAGGAGAGATGATGGAAGATAGAAATTTAGAAGAATACAGAAAACGAAAGAAAGAAGCCAAACAAAGATTAACAGCACAGCAGAATCTCCCTTATGAGGTGAAAGTGGAAAGAGCTGCATTACGGGTGCGTGAGTTCATTACAGAAATGGACAAAAGATATTGCAATGCTCATGTGAGCGTAGGTGGGCTGGATAGCATCACATTACTTCTTTTTATCCGAAAGCTGGGATATGAAATACCGGCGATATCGGTATCGGGTGTAGAAGATAAGAGCGTACAAGCTGTTCATAAGCAGCTAGGAGTGACACGGCTCAGATCTTACAAGTCGAAAGTGGAAGTATTAAATACCATCGGCTTCCCGGTTATCTCAAAAAGAATAGCCGGTAAAATTGATCTGCTCCAGCATCCGACAGAAAACAATAAAACCGTGCGCCATGCCATTATCACAGGAGAGTGTGGAGCACAGGGACATTTTGCAACAAACAGCCGCATGCAGTTGCCACAAAAGTGGCTAAGGCTATTCGCCGGGATGGTAAATGAAGAATATGGCACACATTATCAGAAAGCACCGTTCCAGGTCAGTAATAAATGCTGCTATTACCTTAAAGAAAAGCCGTGTGATGACTGGGCGAGAGAACATAATAGCTGGCCGTTTCTTGGGATGATGGCAAGCGAGGGAGGACAGCGGGAAGAGGCTCTTATGGAGCATGGGTGTAATTATTATGGGAAAACAACTATGAGGTCCGCACCGTTTGCACCATTTTTGAGGCAGGATATTTTACAACTGGCGTTAGATCTGGAAGTGCCGGTGCCGGAAATTTATGGAGAAATAAAGAGAAAACCGGATGGGACTCTTTATACAACAAAAGCCCAGCGGACCGGATGCAGTATGTGTGGTTTTGGGATACATCTGGAGGAGAGACCTCATCGCTTTGACAGACTCCGGGAAAGAAATGAGAAGGAATGGCACTTTTGGATGTATGAATGCTGTACAGATCCGGAGACGGGAGAAAAATATGGCTGGGGAAGAGTGCTGGACTGGATTGGTGTTGGATGGGAAGATATACCGGCACAGCAGATCAGTATGTTTGACTATATGGAGGGCGAGAGATGATAAATGGAGAATTGATCGTGGACAACTTTGCTGGCGGAGGCGGTGCCAGCACCGGCATAGAACTGGCAACCGGGAAGAGCGTTGATATCGCCATCAATCATGATCCCGAAGCTATTCGTATGCATAAAGCTAATCATCCTCATACGAAGCATTATTGTGAGGATGTATGGCAAGTGGATCCGGTGAAAGCTTGCAAGGGGCATCCGGTAGGTCTTGCCTGGTTCTCGCCAGACTGTAAACATTTCAGTAAGGCAAAGGGCGGCAAGCCAAAGGATAAATTTATCCGCGGATTGGCATGGGTAGCCTGCAGATGGGCGGGGATTGTACGACCGAGGGTAATCATGTTGGAAAACGTCGAGGAATTTAAGACGTGGGGTCCTCTAAACAGGGGACACCATCCGATTAAATCAAAGCAGGGAAAGACCTTTGAAAAGTTTGTGCAGCAGCTTCAGAATCTGGGGTATGAGGTACAATTTCGGGAGCTGGTGGCAGCAGACTATGGTGCGCCAACAATGCGCAAGCGATTTTTTATGATTGCACGCTGTGATGGCAATCCGATTATATGGCCGGAGCCGACTCATGCACCCAGAGATAGCGAAGAGGTAAAAGCTGGTTTGTTAAAGCCATATGTTGGAGCATATACGCAGATTGATTTCAGCCGTCCGTGCCCGTCCATCTTTGATACATCACAGGAGATCAAGGAGAAATATGGCATCCGCGCTGTGCGACCTTTAGCTCCAAAAACAATGGATCGGATCGCAAGGGGATTAAAGAAATTTGTTCTGGATAACCCAGAGCCATTTATTATCCAGTGCAACCACGGCGGAAAGCGTAGGCCGAACGATATTCGGGAACCAATGCCAACCATTACAGGGAAGCATGGTTATGGAATTGTGGAGCCGTATATGGTACAGATCGGACAAACTGGTTTTGCAAAAGACAGAAGTAAGGATGTGCGAGAACCACTTACAACAATTGTGAGCAAGAATGAGCATTGTCTTATCAGTCCAACACTGATCCAGTATCATTCGGAGACCGCAAAGGGAGAAGTGAGAGGGCAGACCATAGAGGATCCGATCATGACGGTAGACGGGTCGAACAGGTATGGACTGGTGACATCGTTTTTACATAAATATTATGATGGTGGATATAAAGGAGCTGGTGACAGTGTTGAAAATCCGCTGCCAACGGTCACGGCGTGGGATCATAACAGTGTCGTAACGGCAAATCTGATACAGATGAATAAAAACTGTTATGGAAGAGACATTGCTGATCCGCTTCCTACGATCACTGCAGGAGATGGGCATTTCGGAGAGGTGCGGGCATTCCTGATTAAATATTATGGGAATGGATCTGCTGAGGATGTCACAGAGCCGCTTGATACAATAACTTCAAGGGATCGCTTTGGGCTTGTGACGATACAAGGAGTGGACTATCAGATTGTGGATATCGGACTTCGGATGCTGGAACCACGAGAGCTGTATGGCTGTCAGGGATTTCCAGAGGATTATATTATCGACCACGACTTTGAGGGACATACATACCCTCGAAGTGAGCAGGTGCGCCGGTGTGGCAATTCAGTTTGCCCACCATTACCGGCTGCAATGGTACGCTCCAATCTTCCGGAGCTGTGTGTGGCGGAGAGGATGCCGAATATCACAAGAGATAGAATGGAAACCGAAGAAAACGGACAGTTAGCATTTGCGTGAGGAGGTTGAAAAACATATGAGAGCAGTTCCAATAGAGTTGAAAGATGCTCAGGCATATATAAACCAATATCATCGTCATCACCAAGCTGCACACAGAGACAAATTCCGAATTGCCGCCGAAAAAGATGGAAAGATTGTCGGCATTGTGCAAGTGGGAAGACCGATATCCAGGGTATTGGATGATGGATATACGCTTGAAGTGTTGCGCTTGTGTACAAATGGTGAGAAAGATGTATGCAGCTTTTTATACGGCAAAGCGGCGAGAATATCAAAAGAACTAGGGTACAGAAAAATTATCACATACATTTTGGAAACAGAAACAGGGACGAGCCTAAGAGCGTCTGGTTGGAAATGCGAAGAAACTAACGTGGGTGGATCTGACTGGGATACTCCTAGTAGACGGAGAGAGGTTATTCCGCATCAGCTTTCATTTTTCCCTGAAAAAAATAAATATCCAATAAATGTTAAGAAACAACGATGGAGCAAAGAATTGAAATGAAAAGAAAGGAGCAATGAATGACAGATCAGGAATTTAAAGAAACAATATTGGAGATTAAAAACAGCACCATAACACTTCCAACGCAGCAGAAGATTATAAAGGAGCTGGAGGGCAGCAGATGGATTCCGGTAGACGAGAAAAATCCGGACAGTGACTCACTTGTACTGGTATCTTTTGAAAATTTTGACATGCCTCATATTGCAAGATATTCGGAAGATGAAAACGGAGGAGCATTCTATCCGGGGGATGAGGAAAAGAGATATATATCGTATGGACTGATTGTAAATGCATGGAAACCGTTGCCGGTGATATATAGGGAGGTGGCCACATGAGAGAACGCCCAATATTATTCAATGCCGAAATGGTAAAAGCCATCTTGGATTGGAGAAAGACCTGCACAAGACGGGCAATAAAATTTTCCAATGGGATGACTGGACGTCCCATTGGAAAAGTTGGGGATAGCAGCAATCCGTTAGGGGTTATGTACCCAGGAGGAATAAAAAGACCACCATACCAACTGGGAGATATCCTGTATGTCCGGGAGACATGGAGCGAATGGACAGATGGATACTTGTATAAAGCGTGGACGGAACCATTTCCACAGCCGGGACAATTTCCAGGAATAAAGTGGAAACCATCCATCCATATGCCTAAGGCAGCCGCACGTATTTGGCTGAAGGTAACGGATGTGAGGGTAGAGCGGTTGCAAGATATTACGGAAGTTGGAGCTATCAACGAAGGCTGCATTGATGATATTGAATACGCAAAAGGCAAAAGTGCCAGAAATCATTTTATTGGTCTATGGAACAGCACAATCAGGAAATCAGACCTTGATAAATACGGATGGTCAGCCAATCCGTGGGTATGGGTTATAGAATTTGAACGGTGTGAAAAACCGAGAAAGGAGAACATCAATGATTAAAGTAGAAAAAGGAACAGTTATGGCAAATGGCTCAGCAGGAGAATTGCTTACAGAGTATTCAGAGATTACAAAGTGCATTTACGAGGAATTAAAAGAAAGAACAGATGAAGATTTTGCAAAAGAACAGATGGATCTAGCTCACAAAACGGGCTTTATGTCAGAAAAAGAAGCAATTATAACGCTTGCGAAATTATTGAATGAGTCGTTAATGAGAAAAGGAGGGAGATCATGAATAAAGCAATCTTAATGGGCCGTCTGACCCGTGATCCGGAGATCAGATACAGTTCCGGCAATGAACCGACAGCAATCGCCAGATACACACTGGCAGTTGACCGAAGATATAAGCGTCAGGGAGATGACCAGACAGCGGACTTCATTAACTGTGTCGTGTTTGGCAGAGGTGCAGAGTTTGCAGAGAATTATCTTCATCAGGGTACCAAGATCGTGGCAGTCGGACGGATCCAGACAGGAAGCTACACCAATAAAGACGGTTATAAGGTCTATACCACGGAGGTAGTGATTGAGGAGCAGGAGTTTGCAGAGAGCAAAGCGGCAGCAGCGCAAAATGAAAACAGAGGCAGCAGTACAGGAAACACATCAAGACCGGCACCGGCATCCGATCCGGGAGACGGATTTATGGATATCCCGGATGCAATCGAGGAGGAGCTGCCATTTAACTAAAGGAGGAGCCTATGGCAAAGAAAGAATTAGAATTAACCAGGAAAGAGTATGAGAAGATCAAGCGAATGGATCACCACTCGATGAAGTGTTATCTGGATAATATCTACCAGACCGGATATGCTGATGGCACCGGGGAAGCACCATCAGAGGATCAGCTCCGGGATGAAGTCGGGAAGATCAAAGGAATCGGTGCAAAGAAAGTACAGGCAGTGGTAGATGCCGTAATCGCAATATGGGAACAGGAGGGCAGCAGATGTTAAGTGAGGAAGTAAAGGAGATGAGATTGCAGCATATGTCTCTGATACCAACAGAAGGAGCTTGTAAGTTTTGTGGACAGATAGCAGCCATAGAGGTACCAGAGGACTGGCTGGATGAAGAGAAGAACGAATATGCAACGGAAATGTGTAAGTGCCCCGAAGCAGACTGGTATCGACTGAATAAGCTTAAGAAAGAAAAGGGCAGAAAGCGGGTTAGATCGTTATTTGAACGTGACCAGTCGGATGTAGTCAGGAAATTCCTGTCGTCAGCAGTGGAATTGATCGCAGATGAAGATATCAGCAGCATCACGGTCAAGATTGATGATGTAACAAAGGCAGACATTAAAACAGGATCAAAAGGCGGTATCCGGGTGGAGAGGACGGATACCACGAAACAGATGGAGGAGTAGCAGGCAGCAATGGCGAATGTGAGGTGTACAATGGGGAACGAAGACAAAAAAGAATATTTAAAGCAGTATCGAAGAGTATGCAGGAAATTGGAAGCCTTACAGGAGCAGGCGCAATCTTTAAAAGAATTGGAGAGTAGTGCCAAGGCACAGCGTATCTCCGATATGCCGCGGGGATCTTCCGGCCGGTCGGATCTGGCGGATATTATTATCAAGTTGGAGGATCTGCAGAGAAAGATCGATGATAAGATCAAAGAATCATTAGAGCTGCGGTTGGAGATAGAAAATGCAATACTGACCGTGGAAGATGCAGAAAAAGAAACAGTTCTTAAAATGCGGTACATAGAATTTAAGCATTGGGAAGAAATTGCGAAGACAATGAAATATAGTTTAAGACATATTTACCGCATACACGGGCAGGCACTTAAAGCAATCCGAATTGAGAAAAAACACAAAAAATAAAAGATGGCAGTCCATGTCACTTTTTTATGTGTTATTATGTTATCATCAAATCAGGGACATCCGAAGTGGTGTCCCTTTTTCGTGGGGAAGGTGGTGAAATGTCAGATGTCAAGATAAAGGCAGAAGCGGATTATATGTCCGGTATGAAGTATAAGGACATTGCAGAGAAATACAACGTATCACTGAACACGGTCAAGAGCTGGAAAAAAAGATATACCTGGGACAGATCCGGGGATGCAAAAAAGGGTGCACACAAAAATACAAAAAGGGTGCACACAAAATCAGATCCAAAAGGATGCAAAACATCCGGCAGCAGTTCAATGCCTCCGGAGGAAGTAGTGGACCTGGTAGACAATTCGGATCTGACGGATAAACAGAAACTTTTTTGCGTTTATTATGTTCGCAGTTTTAACGCCACAAAGGCGTATATGAAAGCGTATGACTGCGATTATGAAACAGCTGCGGCAGCAGGATCAAGATTGTTAAAGAATGTTAAGGTCAAAGCCGAGATCAATAACCTCAAGCAGGGACGTCTCAACCGGGAGATGCTTTCTGAGGAGGATATCGTGCAGAAATACATTGATATCCTGTATGCAGATGCAAAGGATTACATTGATCCAAAACGAAATAAGATCAACCTGAACAACCCGTTCGCTGATGGCACACTTGTGAAAAAGGTCAGTTTTGGTAAGACGGACAGCGTGGAGCTGTTGGATAAGATGAGAGCATTGCAGTGGCTGGCGGATCATATGAGCCTGGCTACAGAGAAGCAGAAAGCAGAGATTGAGCTGTTGAAAGCAAAAGCAGAAGACAGCAGCCGGGCAGATGAGGAACAGCTTCAGGAGAAAGAGAATAATGTGGAAGAAATCCTGAAACAGCTGCATGATGTGGATCCGGACGAAGTGATGGAGTGAGGAAGGTGAGAATATGAAACTGGTATTATCGCCAAAGTTTAAAGACTTCCTGACTACCAGGACCAGGCGGGATTATCTGGAAGGGACCACGGCAGCAGGTAAGACCACGGTAGGAATCTTTAAATTTATGATGATGGTTGCAGACTCCGATCTTAAGTTTCATGTGATCGCCGGAGCAGATCTGGGTACCGTGGAGAAAAACGTGATCAATTCAGAACTTGGTCTGATCGCCCAGATGGAAGGGTTGGCAGATTATTACCCGAAAGGACAGGGAAAGATCAGCCTCCCTCACATCAAGTATCGGACAAGAAAAGGAATGAAGATTATTTATGTGTGTGGATTCGACAACAAAGCCCGATGGAAAAAGGTTCTTGGTTCACAATCCGGCTGCGTATACATTGATGAGGTAAATACGGCAGATATGGAGTTTCTGCGTGAGATCACACACCGATGCAAGTATATGATGACTACATCTAACCCGGATGCACCGGATAAGCCGGTGTATAAAGAATTCATCAATCACAGCCGTCCTTTGAAGAGATATGCTGCAGATTATCCCGTGGAACTTCTTGCGGAGCTGAAGGAAGAATCGGTTAAGGGGTATGTACACTGGTATTTCACGTTTTATGATAATGCCTCAATGACAAAAGAGGACATTCAGGAAAAGATCGATGCCGTTCCGAGAGGGACGAAGATGTATAAAAATAAAATACAGGGGTTACGAGGCAAGGCAACCGGTCTTGTCTTTTGTAATTTCAGCAAAAAGCATCATGTCATCACGAAGGAACAGGCAAAGAAATATATCCGGAGCACAGGGCAGCAGACGGAATGGTTTGAATACTTTACCTCCGGGCTGGATACGGCGTACTCCACGACATCCAAGGATACTATTGCTATGAGCTTCGTTGGGATCACGAACAAAGGGCGGTGCATTGTACTGGATGAGAGAGTTTACAACAACGCCAGTCAGACGGTCCCGATCGCACCCAGCGACACAGTGGTCAATTATGTGGCATTCCTGGAGAGAAACCGTAAGGAGTGGGGCGGTCTGGCGAGAAATGTTTTTGTGGATAGTGCAGATCAGGCAACATTAACGGAGTGCGCTAAGTATAAGCGCGCCCATCCGGAATGCCTTTATATATTTAATAACGCATACAAGAAAGTAACGATCATTGATCGTATCATGCTGCAGCTTGGCTGGATGGCATATAACGAGGAAAGACAGGCGTGTTATCAGGTGGTTGATACCTGTGTGAACTACATCAGGGAACTGGACAACTACAGTTGGAAAGAGGATAAGGATGAGGAGCCGGAAGACGCTAATGATCATATGGTCAACAGTACACAGTATGCGTGGATCCCATATAAGCACAAGATAGGATATCAATGATGGAGGAAATAAATGAGGTGGCTGGACAAAATGAGTGAAAATGTAAAACAGAAAATGCAGAGCTGGCTGCAGATCACACCGGCAAACGTGCATAGTTTCAATATACAGGAGACAATGGACTTTCAGGCAAATGTGATCAAAAACAGAATATGGTATCTGGGAGATCCCGATGAGCTGGCACAGTTATACAGTCAGATTGACAGCAGCCAGAACAGACTCCGCTTCTGGGCGGCACGAAGCAGTACCGGCAGAGAGATCCGCAAGATGCACATCGGCCTGCCTGCGATCATGGTAGATATGCTGACCAGTATTATTATGACGGATTTTGATGAAGTCACTGTGCCGGACAAAAGAAAGGATGCATGGCAGCAGATCAGCAGGGAGAATAAATTTAAGTCACTTCTAGAGGAGGCAGTCAGCCAGACATTATATCTGGGGGATGGAGCCTTTAAGATTTCACTGGATACCAGGATGAGTGAGTATCCGATCATAGAATGGTACCCGGCAGACCGGATCGATATCATCTATGATCGGGGACGGATGAAAGAGGTAGTCTTTAAGACCGGCTACAAAGAAGGCAACAAACAATATGAACTGCAGGAGCATTATGGTTTTGGATATATCCGGAATGAGCTTCTGCATAATGGACAAAAGGCAGACCTGAAGAACGTCTCCGCGTTAGCCGGATTGAAAGATATCCGCTTTGATGATTCGTTCTGTATGGCGGTGCCTTTTTATATTTACAGCAATCCACGGACGAAAGGAAGAGGCAAGTCAATCTTTGATGGTAAAACAGATGACTTTGATTCTCTGGATGAAGTATGGAGCCAGTGGATCCAGGCAATGAGAGACGGACGTGCAACAAAGTATATTCCGCAGGACCTCATTCCTAAGAATCCTGAAACAGGAGCACTCCTGAAACCAAACCCATTCGACAATACATTTATTGCTACATCTGGAGGAATGAGTGAAAATGCCTCCGACAAGATCGATGTCACACAGCCGGATATTCCTCACGAGTCGTATCTGAGTACATATATCACAGCATTAGATCTCTGCCTGCAGGGAATCATCAGTCCATCCACGATCGGTATTGACGTGAAGAAACTGGATAATGCCGAGGCACAGCGTGAGAAAGAAAAGACCACGCTGTACACCAGAGGAAAGATCATTGATGCGCTGCAGACCACAATACCGGAGTTGATCAATACCGTATTCAAATCACTGGATACCTTGAATCAGGTAACAGTGGAGGAGACGGAAACATCGGTGGAGTTTGGTGATTATGCAAACCCATCGTTCGAGTCACAGATTGAGACTGTGGGGAAAGCCAAGTCCAATGCCATTATGTCCAATGAGGCTGTTGTGGATGAGCTGTATGGTGATACCAAGACAGAGGAATGGAAGCAGGAAGAGATCAATCGTTTAAATGCCAGAGATGGAGTGGAGACGATGGAAGAGCCAGCGTTGAATATGGACGGGATTGAGGTGGAACAGGGAACGAATAAGGAAGCTGGATCCACCAGTACTCTGAATGGTGCACAGATTACTTCTCTGATGGGAATTATTAAGATGGTGAAAGAGGGAAGTGTGACAAGGAGCGAAGCGATATCAATTGTCACAGCAACATTAGGTATCAGCAAAGAGGCAGCAGAGAGCTTTATCGAGGGAGGAATGACAGGTGAAAGTAAAGGTAAATCAAAAGATGTACGGAATGTCCCGGAAGGAGTATCAGAAACTCCTTGAGGTGGCATCGGAACAGGTACCCTTTGGAATCTATGCGGTAGAGAAGACAGGTTACGCAGAGTTGCGGTGTGACCGGTGTAAATCCGTCACGCAGCTAAAGGCATTGACCAGACAGTTTAAATCACAGGGCTTCAAGGTACATTCTAACCGATAGGAGATATCACCATGGAGAATATGGATTATGATGTGGGGAAAGCATTTGCGGCCATAGAAAATGAGCTGCTGGATTCCATGATGCGCAATATGAAACGGCACCGTGTGGAGGAAACGAAAGAGGGATTCCAGTGGGAACAGTGGCAGGCAAAACAGCTTGCCGGATTGGAAGAATACCGCAGAAAACACAAAGGAAAACTGGAGGAGCGGTATGAGGCGATCAATTCTAAGATGCGGATGGCGATCCTACAGGCGAATGCTCAAGGGAAAATGGCGCAGGAGAAGAAAATACTGGAGGCAATCCGCAAGGGTGCGAAGCTGCACCGGGCAACGGATAAGCTGCAGGGAGAATTCTTCCGGGTCAATGACCGGAAGATGAATGCCCTGTTGGATGCCGTAGAGAGTGATATGAAGCGTGCTGAGAGTGCAATCCTGCGAATGCATGATGATAAGACCCGCCGGGCAATTTTTAATGCACAGGTATATGCAAACAGCGGAGCCGGTACCTACGAGAAAGCGGTCGATATGGCAGTAAAAGATTATGCTGCTGCAGGGATCAACTGTGTACGGTATAAAGATGGCAAGCAGGTCAATATAAAATCCTATGCCAGAATGGCACTCAAGACGGCAGGTCTTAGAGCATACCTTACAGGAGAGGGAGCCAAGAGACAGGAGTGGGGTATACATACTGTTATCATCAACAAGCGCGGGAATCCCTGTCCGTTATGTCTGCCCTGGGTAGGAAAAGTAATGGTTGATGATGTGTGGTCTGGGGGGACGGCAACAGAAGCAAAGAAAATGGGATACCCGTTGATCAGTCAGGCAATGAACGCAGGGTTATACCATCCAAACTGCCGAGATTCCCATACCACATATTTTCCGGGGATATCCACACCTCCGGATAAGAAGTGGAAGAAATCAGAGCTTGCAGCAGTAGAGAAAGCAGTCAAGAAGGAAGCCAGACAGCAATATGCCGAGAGACAGGAGGAGAAGTTTGATCGTCTGGAACGGTGTGCAATGGACCCGGACGATCAGAGAAGATATGCAGTTAAGAAAAAGCAATGGGAGAAAACAAGCAATACGTTGAAAGAAAAAAAGGAAGATGATATACTAAAACTGAAAAATGAAATAACTGATATGGATATCCATCTTGATACTTTGAAAGAAAAATTTGAGAAGATAACAGACGGATATTCTTACGATGATTGGTTTAAAGAGTTTGAATCTATAGAAGAAGGTTTTGGAGATGTATCGGGTGATAACTCGTTTAATGAATTAAAAGAAATAGATGCCAAAATAAAAGACTTTGAAAAGCAAAAGAGCACGCTGTTGCTTCGGAAAGAAAAAAGAAAACAGTTAGACACTGGATTTACTGGTAAAGTTCCTGATAATGAACTTGATAATTTTAATAAAAAAGCATTTGAACAGATTAAGTTAGACACAGGCTATTCGGATGAAAAAGCAAAAGAATTTCAGGATGCACTTAATGAATATTTTGGTGGTGATTATGAATCTATTCTTACGGGTGAAGGAACAACTGCAAAAGTTATAAGAGAAGGAATTGATCGAATGCCTGTATATGATGGTACAACCTATCGTGGCTTATACTTTTCAGAAAGTTCTGATTATGATATATCACAATTTACAAACTTGAAATCAGGCGATAAAATACCATCAAAGGGCATCATATCAAGCTGGTCAAGTGATAAAATGGTTGCGGAAGCCTTTGGTGGTGCATCAACCAAAAGCGCAGAATCGAGTACGGTTATTCTTGAATGCACAAATAATAAAACAGGTGTCGGTGTTCAGCATCTTTCGAAATTTGGTGTGCGAGAGGCTGAAGTATTATCTGGAACTGATTATGAAGTTGTTGAAATTACTAAAGAAAGTAAATATGATTATGTTTCGAAAAGAAAGGATTTGTTATATTTTCCTGACGACTTATACGCTTTAGAAACAGAATTGAAGAATCAAATTGTGTGTACAATTAAGGTGAAAGAGGTGTAAGGTTATGCTAGAGCGAAATGAAAAGAATGATGAATTAGTCCTGCAATATAGAGAACTGTTAAAAAAAGCGAAAGAAGCAAAAAGTGCAGATGATAAAATGCGATATAAAAAGTTGGCGGAAGAAAAACACGACGAGATGATTATTGCGGAATTTGGTGATAGAAATTTTAAAAGGTTTAATCACTGAAGGAGGGAATAAAATGACAAAGAAACTTAAAGAAGCAAGAATAAAGTTTGTAAAACATTTTAAGTATTCACCAAATTTCCCGTCTGCAATAAATTTTGATCAGGATGTCTACGCAGAGGAATTACTAAAATGTGTTGCCGATGATTTTGATTATACAATAAAAAAATATGGAACAAAGATTCCGAAAGAGATGCCTGAACCAGAAATAATTTGGGATTAAATACCACCAGTCAGAGATGATGCGGTGGTATTTTTATATCCAGAGAGGAGAGTATCATGGAAGATTTTCGCATAATATACAAAATTCTTCGAATCCTGCAGAAAGCAATGGATCTGGAAGAGTTTGATTCAGAGGAATTGTCAGCGGAAGCGTTAGGCTTAACGGTACCGAAATGGAGCAGACTGATGGCAATGCTGCTGAAGGAGGGGTACATATCCGGAGGACAAACCTGGAATACTATGGACTGTGGTTATCCTAAGGTAGCTCTGAACCGGCCGGAACTGACGATGAAAGGATTAGAGTACTTGGAGGAAAACGGACTGATGAAAAAGGCAGCAGGACTGGCCAAAGGAATTATAGGAACAGCCCTGTAGCAAGGAGGTGATCCAATATCTCCCGACTGTGGGTAAAACAGTATACGACATCCGAAAGGGTGTTTTTTTATTGCAATTTTATATTACAACTCTGCCCGAAGGCGAACCGAACACTTTGTTCGGGGATAAACTACGAGGAGACACCTGAGAACAAAACTGAGTGAGACACACATAAAACTGGATGGGGAGACACCCTTACAACTGAAAGGAGCAATAAACCATGAGAAAGAAAATTTTACCAATGAATCTGCAGCTTTTTGCTGATCCGGAACCGAATGGGCAAAACGCCGGCGGACAGTCAGAGCCAAACGGTGCACCGGCACCATCGACCGGGCAGCAGGAACCGCCAAAGACACCGGAGATTGATTATGAGAAGCTTGCAAGCGTGATCGAAGGGAAAAAGGCAGTTGCAGAGGATACCGTGCTGAAGAATTATTTCAAGAAGCAGGGGTTAAGCAAAGAAGAAATGGACAGTGCCATTGGTGCATTTAAAAAGCAGAAACAGGAATCCGAACCGGATCCAACTGCTCTGCAGGCACAGGTGGTACAGGCACAGCAGCAGGCAGTTACGTCTGAAATTGAGAAGGAGGGCGTGCTGATCGGCGTGGAGATGGGGCTTGATGTGAAAACCATTCCGTATGTGATGAAGCTGGTGGATACATCCGCAGCGGTGGCAGACGGCAAGGTAAACGCAGACAAGCTCAAGGAAGCAATCAATAAGGTACTGGAGGATGTCCCGGCGTTTAAGCAGGGAAAGGCAGAAGAACAGTCCAAGGGATTTGTGCAGGTAGGAGCCGGACAGACCGGCGGCCAGACAAACACCACAGGGCAGCAGTCGGCCACTCCGGTGATCCCAACAAAGCGGTGGAACCGTTTTAATTAAAAAGAAAGGTAAAAAGGTGATAATATGGCATTAAATTATGCAGAACAGTGGAGTCCGGAATTACTGGAGATTCTGATGCAGGGAACATTGACTTCCCCGTTTGTAACAAGCAATGTAAAATGGCTGGATGCAAAGACCTTCCATTTTACTCAGATGAGTGTGAGCGGCTATAAGAACCATTCCCGCAATGGTGGCTGGAATCGAGGAAACTATGCGCAGACAGATGTAGCGTACACGGTAGAGCACGATCGAAACATCTCTTTCCTGGTGGACAAGGCAGATGTGGATGAGACCAATGAGACAGCATCCATTCAGAATATCACCAGAGTCTTTGAACAGACACAGGTGGTACCGGAGACGGATGCGCTGTTCTTCTCAAAGGTGGCACAGAAAGCGCAGGAGACGGATGGATATCATTCGTCCACAGCAACATCTGCGTATACCAAGGCGAAGGTCTTTGGTATGCTTAAGGATATCCTGGCAAAGGGCAAGCTTCGTCGTTATAAGGCGAATGGTACTCTCGTTATGTATGTCCGCAGCGAGATCATGGATGCTCTGGAGCAGTCTACGGAGTTTACCCGTAAGATCGAGCTGACTCAGATTGCAGAGGGCGGTATGGGCATTGAGACCCGTGTAACGGATATTGACGGTGTGCCGATCATGGAAGTCGTAGATGATGAGAGATTCTATGATGCCTTTGACTGGGATACGGAAGCCGGCGGATTTGCTCCGCTGAAGAAAGTGGCAGCAGACAGCAGCCACGGAGTAGAAGCTGTGACAGGGGCGCATAAGATCAATGTGTTGGTAGCATGTGGACAGACCTGTAAAACGGTACCGAAGATCTCCAGCATTTATTATTTTGCACCGGGAGCTCATACAGAAGGAGATGGATATCTGTATCAGAACCGTTCCCTGTCGGATGTATTTGTATTCCCAAATGGAAAGGACGGCAAGATCGATTCTATCTTTGCAGATGTGGATACCACAGAGTATACCGCCTAGGAGGGATGCGGATGTATGCCGATAAGGAATACTACACGGAAACCTACGGCGGCAGCCTGATCGGAGAGGAAGAGCTGACACGTCAGTTAAATAAAGCCAGCCGGCAGATCGATACGTTGACATTCTGCAGGATCCGTGAGATTGGTTTTGAACGTCTCACGGCATTCCAGCAGGATCAGATTCAGTATGTGACCTGCCTGCTGGCTGATTTTATCTATGAGAACCGGGATGAACTGGAGTCTATGCTGTCGTCCTATGGAATCAATGGCGTGTCCATGACCTTCTCAAATGGGGTCAATGTCACGAAGGTACAGGGAGTTATGGTCCGGACAGACATTTATGCGGAGCTGGAAAAGACCGGACTGTGCTGCAGGATGATTTAGGAGGTGGCAGTATGCGTTACCCGTGCCTTGTAAAGAAACGTCAGTGTAAGACGCAGGTGAAAATATCTCTGGAACAGGAGGAGCTTAGTGTTTATGGTGAGCCGATCACAGCGAAGGAGATTGAAACAACATGTAATTATCAGGACAGTGCCAAGACGGTGCTGACGGCAGAGAAAAAGCTGGTCCAGTTGTCGGGGGTGGCTTTATTTCCAGGGGATATTGCTCCAAATCTACCGAACCTCAGTGGAGGAACGATTGAGGTGAACGGGGAAAAGAGGCGTATATTTCAGGGAAGAAAAGCCAGAAACCCGGACGGAACAGTTAATTATAGTGAATTGGATGTGATGTAATGGCCGTAAAATCAACGATCAAGATTGATCAGGGGAAGATACGGAAGCTGACAAGGGCAAGTATCACTGCTCTGGAAAAGACCGCAGAGGCGGTTCACACAGAGATCGTGCAGGCACAGATTATGCCAAGAGATACAGGAGCATTGCAGAATGAAAGCACGTTTGTGGATTACAGCAACAGCAGTCAGGGAAGCTGCTCCATCGTATCAGACACACCATATGCCAGACGCTTGTATTATCATCCGGAATATCAATTTTCGAAGGATGAGAACCCGAATGCAAGAGGCAAGTGGTATGAACCGTGGATGAGGGGCGGGGAACACGAGACATTTGCGAGGGATACCTTCAAAAAGAACTACAGAAGGGAGACGGGTTTATGGTGACTTTATCGGATATCAGAGATTATGTGGCAAAGCTCGGTATTGTAAAAAATGAACGTTGCTACATGGGGAAGATGGACACAAAGCACGAAGAAAGCATCGGCTGCTATCATCTTCGCAGGAGTGGACCATCTCGCATCCCACTGGGAGGAAAGGAGAACGCCACGTTCGATGTCCTTCCGGTGTCTTTTTTGATCCATTGGAATAAAAACGTTGCACAGACAGATCAGAAAGCCAATGAACTATATGGGATCCTGCAGGATCTGAAAAATGTAACTGTAAACAATAAGAAGATAAAATTCTGCATCATGCAGGTACCCTATCCACAGGATGTCGGAACGGACGAGACGGGTATCTTTGAGATGGTCATTGAAGCAGAGTTTTACTGCAGCAAAGCAGAAAAGGAGGAAGAATAATATGGCGGCAAAAGAAGGAGTATTTCCTTGTTATGAAAACCAGTTCCATGTGGGGGCCACAAAGGAAGGCAAAACAACGATCGCAGAATGTGAAAACTTTTCTGTATCCATTGACAATAACGTTGAGACATGGAACTCGTTTACGGAAGAGGGATGGCAGAAAGCATTACAGACGGGCAAAGCGATCACTATTTCCATCAGTGCAAAGCGCTCCATTGGTGACACGGGCAATGACTTCATTGCAGGCAAATGGCTGGCAAACGGTCAGGACGCCTATGCATACTTTGATTGGACGTTCCCGGATGGCACAGTAGTGGCGTGGGAAAAGGCTGTTATTAGTGTGTCAAATATCAATGGTGGAGATACCACCAATGTGGCGCCGTTGGAGTTTGATGTTATGTCCAATGGCAAACCAGTCGTAACGAATCCCAGTTGATGCGGCGCAGGAGGCGTCGCTGACGAACCAGGCAGTCGTAGTTGACGAAAGCGAACCGGCTGCAAAATCAAAGAAATAGAAGATGATGAGGGGCTGATCTGCTGGGCAAACGGTAGCAGCTCCTTTTTGTATTGCCGAAAGGCAGAATGGAGGAAGAATATGGCAAAGGTTATTGATATTACAGATAAGCTGAATTTTGAGGAAAGCCCTGCGATCACTATTAAGGGACAGACATACAAAGTAAATGACTCTGCAGAAACAATGCTGAAACTGATGGGGCTGTTTGATGGCAAATCAGAGGCGGAGGCGGTACCGGCAGCGTATGAACTGCTCTTCTCGGAAGAGGACAGGGAGAAACTGAAAGATCTGAATCTCAATTTTAAGGATTTTATGACCTTGATCGAGGAGTCAATGGATCTGATCCGTGGAGAGGATGATGACACACCCAGCGAGGGGTGAGAGTTATTATGATCTGTTTGAGGACTGGGATCTTGTAGTATCCAGTGTTTTGGAACAGTACGGCATCCGGATCTATTCTGCGGAATTTAAGGGGATGAAATGGCTGGAGTTTTCGGCACTGATCTCCGGTATTGGCCCGGACACAGCGCTGGGAAGGATTGTGGCAATCCGTGCCGAGACCGACAAGGAAGTGATCAAGAACTTTTCAGATGATCAGCGCCGGATCTGGAGAGAATGGAGAAACAAGTCAGCTAAACAGAAAAGCAAAGAAGAGATTCAGGACTATTTGGAAATGTTTAAGACAGCATTTGTCAGAATGGCAGGTGATGGCGGTGGATGATAGAAAGATGAAGAAAGTAAGATGTCCATATTGCGGATACGAACTTCCTATTTTTTATTTACCGAAATCAGAGGCCAGGGACATCTATACAGTATGCAAAGGGAGAAATTGTAAAAAGAAATTTAAAATAACGTTGGTCAAGTAGATGCCATTATGAGCCGATGACCGCGCACTAGGAGGTGGGCGCATTGGCTGATAGTCAGAGTGTGGGCAAGATTCATCTTGACCTTGGTATTAACAGCAAAAATTTCAGTAAATCCATGTCCGGGATAGAGGGCATGGCAAAAAAAGCAGCGAAAACTCTGGCCGCTACGTTTGCAGTGAAAGGAATCACAGATTTTGGCAAGCAGTGTTTAGACCTCGGCTCTGATCTGACGGAAGTGCAGAATGTAGTAGATACTGCATTTGGTCCCAAGGTATCAAAAAAGGTAGATAAATTTGCTCAAAGTGCTGCTACATCCTTTGGATTATCGGAAACGATGGCGAAGAGATATGCCGGTACCTTCGGAGCAATGGCTACCGCGTTTGGATTCTCACAGGATCAGGCAGCAGATATGTCCACGCAGCTTACCGGTTTGGCCGGAGATGTTGCATCCTTTTACAACATTTCACAGGATGAAGCATATACCAAGCTGAAATCTGTGTTTACCGGTGAGACAGAATCCTTAAAGGATCTGGGCGTGGTAATGACGCAGACCGCTCTGGACAGCTATGCTATGGCGAATGGGTTCGGTAAGACAACGGCTCAGATGAGCGAAGCAGAAAAAGTGGCTCTGCGGTACAAGTTTGTGCAGGACCAGCTGAATATTGCATCCGGAGACTTTGCAAAGACTTCCGGGTCGTGGGCAAATCAGGTTCGTATTTTGTCTCTGCAGTTCGATTCGTTGAAAGCATCAATCGGGCAGGGACTGATCAACCTGTTTACACCGATCATTCAACAGGTCAATGCCCTGATGAAGAAAATGGTCGGGCTGGCATCGATCTTCAAGCAGTTTACGGAAATGCTCACCGGAAATAAGAGCAAAGATGATGGTATTGCGGCTACTGCAAATATGGCAGCAGATGCCGACAGCAGTATGTCGGGAGCTTCTGATGCAGCCTCAAATCTGGCAAAGAACACCACGGCAGCAGGCAAAGCAGCCAAGAAAGCAAAGAAGGAAATGTTTGGCCTCGCATCCTGGGACGAGCTTTCCAACAATACATCCTCGAAGGATAAAGATTCTGATAAAAAAGGATCCGTAAAAGGGATGGACATGGGAGGATTGTCTTCAGGAGCAGAGGATACAAAAGTTGGTGGCACAAATAAGGCACTGGAGAAATTTAAAAATATAATTGACAGCATAAAAACAGCGTCGCAACCGACCATCCAGGCCATTAAGAATCTGTGGGAAGCCCTGAAGCCATTGAAAGATTTTACCATTCAGGCTTTATTGGATTTCTACAATAAATTTTTGAAACCCGTAGGTAAATGGGTTCTAGGTGAAGGTCTGCCTAAATTTATAAATGTGCTGGCAGATGGTTTAAGTAAGATTGATTTTACAAGAATTAATAAAGCTTTAGCCGGATTATGGGATGCTTTGACTCCGTTTACGATCAATATCGGTAAAGGTCTGTTGTGGTTTTGGGAGAATGTATTAGTACCATTAGGAACCTGGACAGCAAATGAGGTAGTTCCGAGATTTTTAAAGACATTGTCCAATGTGATCAGCATATTAAATTCTGTGATTGAAGGACTGAAGCCTCTGGCTAATTGGTTGTGGGAGAATTTCCTGCAGAAATTAGCAAAGTTTACAGGAAAGGTATTTCTTAAGGCGTGGGATGGAATTAATGCTGCGCTAAGTGCGTTTTCGGGCTGGATTTCCGACAACAAGAATGTGGTCAGTGGAATGGTGATAACATTGACTGCTTTTTTTGCAGCGTGGAAAACGACGATGTTGATGTCGTTCATAGAGCAGTCCGGTGGCTTGGTAGTTGTATTGAAAAAGGTAGCAGATGCACTGGTGTTGACCAGACTGGCCAAGGTGAAAGACATTGCAGAGACTGCCATATTAAATGCAATGTACGCCAAAGATTTTGTGGTCAATATAGCCTCCTCTGCGGCGGCATTGGCAAAGCAAGCGGGAGCATTTATCGCAAGTACAGCTGCAAAGGTTGCTGACACAGCTGCGCAGATTGCGGCTACAGCGGCAACGATAGCATGGAATGCTGCCTGTGCACTTGCAACTGCAGCCACCACAGCATTTGGAGCAGCAATCGCCATTTTAACCTCACCGATCACATTGGTAATAGCAGGTTTGGCGGCGCTGGTCGTGGCTGGTGTAGCAATTTACAAAAACTGGGACAAGATCAAGGCAAAAGCTGAAGAACTGTGGAAGAAAATCGTAGCAGTATTTTCGCCGGTAGGTGCATGGTTTAAGACGAAGTTTAAGGAAGCTCACGATAGTATTGTAAAGACTTTTGACGGCATTAAAACAACCTTTGAGAATATCCGGAAAAAAATACAGGATGCATTTACAGGCATTGGGGACTGGTTCAAGGAAACCTTTGATAAGGCGGTTACGGGTATCAAGAATGCTTTCTCAACGATATCGGCATTTTTTGGTAATGTAGTTTCAAAAATCAAGGGAGCATTTACAGGTATCGGGGACTGGTTCAAAGATACGTCGGATAAAGCGTATAGCAAACTAAAGGATGGCTTCTCAGGGGTGAAGTCATTCTTTACCGGCAAATGTAAAGACGTTCAGAATGCATTTATGGGTATTCCGGATTGGTTTAAAAACAAATTTACCAGCGCTTATGACAAAGCCAGCGGAGCATTTGCAAAGGCGAAAGAAAAATTCGGGCAGATCAGAGATGCAATCAAGGCTCCATTTAAGGGAATTGCGGATTGGTTCGAATCGACATTCAAAGGTGCCTGGGAAAAAGTAAAGGATGTTTTTTCTGCAGGAGGTAAAATATTCTCCGGAGTTAAGGAAGGACTGGAGAAGACTTTTAGGACTGTAGTGAATGGCTTGATCTCCGGCATTAATATTGTTGTGTCCAAACCATTCAATGCGATCAATAAAATGCTCAATACGATCCGCAAGGTTGGTGTAGGTAAGATCAAACCATTTGAATCCCTGTGGGAGGAAAATCCAATCACAGTACCAAAGATCCCGGCACTGGCGCAGGGTGGTTATGTCAAGGCAAATACACCACAGCTTGCCATGATCGGTGATAACCGTCACTACGGCGAGGTGGTATCGCCAGAGGATAAACTGCAGGCGATGGCAGTGGAAGCCGGCCGTCTGGCAGCAGAGTCTACATCTGAAGCATTGGTACCGGTGATTGAAAGATTGTGCAATGCGATCATTACACTGGAGAATACATCTGGAGGAGTAGAGCTCGAGCAATACAAAGAAGGTGATCTGCTCCGTGTGGTAAGAAATGAAAATGCGAAATATAAAAAGCAGCATGGCGTGTCTGCATTGACGTAAGGAGGGGATGAGGTTGTACGATGAAAGCAAAGGCCTGATTGCCATAGCAACAGGATATTCTGGCGGAAAATATACATATGAGAAACTGAACCACGATTTGCTGCAGCAGGATACGATCCAGTCCACTCCGAATCAGATGCAGGACAAAGATTCCTACACAAATGCGAAAGGATATCTTCGAAGAACGGTGATGGAACATTCCAGAACAAAGTGGGAGGCAAATACTCATATCGTTTCCGACAAAGAACTGGATCAGCTGTTGAGTTTATTTGACAAAGGATTTGCGGTGAAGGATGGGGAATGTTCAAAGGAGAAAAGGCATCTGCATGTCCGTTATTACAATGACTGGAAAAGAGACTATGCAACGATGCTCTGTTACATTCCAGACATCACATTTCAGTACAAAACAAAGTTGGCGGGCAGACTGTATTATCAGCCTGTCCGCTTTGCGTTCATTGAATTATAGAGGAGGCGGCATATGTTAGATCTGACAGAAGCTCAACAGAAAATATTTTACACCGGCACATACTTTCATGGCTATCAAATACACTTCCCGGATCTGGGTCTGACAATCGATAACAACACAATCCACTCCGAAGCGGTGACGATCAAGGAAAGTATCTGCGATCAAGAGGAGTTTGTGCTGGGAGGCTGCATTGCAGCCTCCTGTGAGTTTGAGGTATCAGAGATCCTGCAGAATGAGCTGAACGGCAAGGAGTTTACCGCCACGCTGGAGACGGTGGATGAAGATGGTAACTCGGCGTTGGAGCTTCCCATGGGAACGTACCGGGTTGATTCTGCCACACTGGTGGATGATAAGGATTATAAGAAGGTTGTGGCGTATGATGCTTTATATGAAGCTTCGGTGGATGTCTCTGAGTGGTATAACGGGATTTTCCCGGCGGAGGAGAAGAGCGTTACAAAGCTGCAGGATGGCAAAGAAGTCACCGTGAAGATTGTGGAGTATGGAACAGTGAAGCTTAAGGCAATGAGAGAGTCACTGTTGAAATATTTGGGAATCCCGTTTGAATCTCAGGATCTGATCAATGATGACATGGATGTAGAGAAAACTGTTGCTCCGGCAGCAGGAAGCCTGACGGGCATCACGGTACTAAAGGCTATCTGCATGGTAAACGGCGGTTTTGGACGGATGAGCCGGCAGGGAAAATTTGAAGTGATATACCTGCATGACATGCATTCACTTGGTTTACAGCCACATGTGGGACTTTATCCTAAGAAAGGTTTGTATCCATCCAGTTCCGGAAATGGTCTGAGTGATATCAGCAAGCTCTCCGGGGCAGCAGATACCGAACCGGAATACCGAAGCATCCGGTGCGAGGAGTACACCACAGACAATATCACCTGTCTCAATATCCAGACGGATGAAGAGGACGTTGGTGTGACGGTCGGGACAGATCTGAGTAATCCATATCTGATCACCGGGAACTTCCTGTTATACGGAAAATCGGTGGATGAACTTAAGGTGATCGGTGGCAATATTCTTTCCAAGCTGAAAGGTATCTATTACCGCCCGATATCCGAGCTGAAGCTGAATGCTCTGCCGTACCTGGAGACGGGTGACATGATCGTGGCGGAGAAAGAAGCAGAGAAGGTGTACTCATACATATTCTCCCGGACCATATCCGGTATACAGGCTCTGATCGATACTTACGAAGCGAAGGGAAATCAGAAGCGACAAAACGAAGTAACTCAGGAAAGTGAATTGATGCAGCTCAAGGGCCGGACGTTGAAGATTCAGAAAAATATCGACAGCGTATACATTGAGATGGCCAATGTGGAGAAGAAAACCTCTACCCGGTTTGAGCAGACCGACAGCACGATCGTATTGAAAGTAGATTCGGATGGCAGGCTGGCCGAGGTGGCGTTGGGGGATGATCCGGACACAGCAAAAACCTATTTTAAAGTGAAGGCCAATAACTTGGAGCTGGAAGCAGAGGATGTGTTCAATATCATTTCCGGTAATGAGCTAAATCTATCCGGGAAAAAGATCACACTTGCGAGTGATCTTTTCAATGTTACAGAAGACGGAAAAGTTGAGGCAAAAGCAATCGAGATTGCCGGTGGAAGCATCCATCTGGAAACAGAAAAGGATCCGTCTGCATTGGTATCACTGGCCAACTACGATGCGACTGCCATCATAGATGGAGAAGCGGTAAATATAAAATATTATGGGGAAAAACCACCGGCAGAACCGACACATCCTGAGGCAGGCGGAAATCTTGTGACGGGAATGCAGATCGGAGACTATTATGCGGATGTCAAGCATGGGTGGCTGTACAGATGGCAGCAACAGGGGAATGCACCACACTGGGTAGAAGTAACCAGTCTGTTGGATGAGCCTATGTCGTACGGGAGAGGGTACATACTCATCGGCATATGATCTGGTCAATCTCAAAGTGGATGATGGCACTGGAAATCTGGTTAGAAGGCAGTTTAGAAATGGCCAGAGCACTCAGATGTCAAGCGAGGGCGTCAGTTTTGAAAAAACAATATATACTACCAGAATGGGAACAGCCGTGGAAAATACGATCAATGCTCTCATATCATTGGTTATAGCCGGATACGATGAAGGGTTAAACATGCTTCCGGCACTTAAATTCGATGTTCCGATTGAACTTGAGAAAATAATTGGAAATGTAGGGGTAGAGGGATCGGTTCGCGTTGATGATAATCTGGAGGTAGGAGGGACTGTGTCCGGGACCGGGATTGTAGTCAATGGCTCACAGTTGATCTGTGGAACTGTCATACGGAACATACAGACAGATCCGCTTCCAAGCACGGGAGTTTTAACGATATCAACACCCGGGATCAATCAGACCATGCCGGCGGCTGCGTGCAACGGGGACGGTGACGCAGCTGTTTTCACTGTTGGCACGGTCACAATAGTGCCTTCCGGAGAATGTATCAGTATACCATTATCTAATGTGGATCTGACAACTATAAGGATTAACTATTCATACTGGAAACAACTATAAGAAGGAGGAAAAGTTATGGCAGATTACTTAATACCAGAACCAACAGAGATAATTGATGGTACTTCAGTTACAAAGATTTATCAAAGGGATGAGAATAAATGGTGGGGTGCATTAAAACCTAAAGACTCAAAATACAAATGGTGGGCAATCGGGGCAATGGTTTCTAATACAGATGGAAAAAATGTTCCGATAATTATTTCTAATATAAAAGAAAATTGCCAAATTGGAAGAATTATATACGATTCGTACAATGATAAGTATACAAGCAGCAATTATTCTGCTTATCAAGCGAGTTTTGCTTATTCGGGGAATACATTATATTGCAGTGTTCCTGACATGGTTGCTGTTACTGATAATAAATTAGATTCTTTAGTTCCAATTTTAAGCGGAAGTTATGATATGACCAATAAAGATGTCATAATATCAGTTGCAAAAACGATAGTCGGTAATTACGTTAATTCAGGAGGCACAATTCCGTCTGCCGAATTGATAGAACCCTCTGAAAGTTATCAAAAAGTCGACTACACGCCGATCGGATGGCAGGATGATGGTCCCCCGGATATCGACGCAAAAAATTTGGGAAAAATGGATGCCGGGATTGCCAGATTGTTTGAGGAGTTAAAAAACATAAAAAAAAACTATCAGGAGGTGCTGGATGATATTTATGATGCCATTGTCAGCCGGGGGCTTGTGTTTCCAAAGGAGAATGTGAAAGATTATGCGGCACAGATTTACAAATTGAAAAAGGTAGATCTTGACATACAGCTGCAGGCAGCACTGGCAATGACTGAGATCACAGAGAGGGTGCTGCCTGTAGAGAGGCTGAAAGATTCCGTGCAAAGCAGTCTGCAGGTACCGGAGAAATATGGTCTGTCGGATGCACTGGATGAGCTATGCGTCAGTGCCGGCGGCAATGTGGAGATTATAGAAAGTCTGCAGGTATCTCTGCAGACGGAATAGGAGGATGAGATGCGATTAAAAGGACATACAAAAATTGAACTGACCAATGTTAAAACAGGCGAAAAGAAAACGTACGAGAAAGATAATTTTGTGACGAATCTTTTCCGGGATGCCATGCAGCCTGCCGGGGCATACGGGAATCTGCGAAAGTATTTTGCGAACAACAGAAAAACGGCACAGGAGGCGTTGCTGGATATGACAAGAGGTATCGTACTTTTTGATACTGCATTGCCTGCAGATCCGGATGAGTATACACTGCCTGCCGGAGTGAATATGACAGGACGCGGGACAGATGCCGCATATAACGGAAAAGACAATACTTTAGGGTCATATAATGCATCGGAATCGGTTATTGATAATGACGGTTCCAATGTCGGATATCGCTTTGTTTGGGATTTTTCCACCCAACAGGCAAACGGCATTATAAAAAGCATCTGTCTGACTCCGACAGCTACTGCCAATATTGGCTTTGGCAAAAGTAATGCTGTGGAAGATAATAACAAAATAAAATTATGGGAAAAAGAACTGGAAAATTCAGCTTATGTGGAAGGAGCAGTTTATCCGGGATATGATTCAAAAAATGATCAAAAGGATATGATCTGGATGGATTTTGCAAAAAACAGATTACTGAGAGTGACGAGCGGATTTACAAGTAACTCCCGCGCAGCAGGAAGTTTTTTTGTGGATAAGAGCATTATCATATCGGAATACCGCATTCCGATCAATAACCGCTCTATTTTTGATTCATATAATGCCACAGAGCGAAGGAATATGTCTCCGGCGAAGACATACACGGTATCTATGCCGGCAGAGTTAATGGCTCTTTGTGCAGAAACAAATGTGTATCGCGGATTTGAGACAAGAACAGACCAGAAGAATGGAATATTGTCAATTATTTTATTGCCGGAGGCCAAATGCTCTATATCAGCCGGAGGTACGATATATGCCTGGGAAATTAACTTAAACACGATGACTTCCACTGTTAAAAAATATACCAATAATACCGGATACACACTGGGAAACAATACGGCTTATGAAAGCTGTGACAGTCACTGTATTTATGAGCTGGATGATTATATCGTTACATATATCCCGAAGAGCACCGGGACACAAAAAATATGTTGCATCAATAAAGCATCCGGGGAATGCAAAGAAATCCATCTAATGGATGGCAGTGCAGTGCCATTTAAAACAGACGGATTTTGTAACAATTGTATCAGAACGGGAAACTTGATGATCTGTGCAAGGCAAAATTCTCTCGATTCCACAAAAGTAACGGCATATTTTATTATTGATTGCGTGACAGGAACATTAAAAAATATAGAATGTTACAACAATTATAATTCTGTAGGCTATGGAAACAATGGGTATTTCTATGACTATGCGCTATGCGCAGGGAGTCGGAAATATATGATGATTCAGAATGCAAGGGCATTTTTGTTCCCGTTTGTGTTCTTCACGATCAACAACCTTGATACCCCGATAGAGAAGACGGATGAACAGGCAATGAAGATTACTTACACGCTTACAAAGACAGAATAAGTATAAAAAAGAGCGCAGGCTCTTTTTTTAGTTTATAGGAAAATGCTCGTAATGCGGTGAAACGCAAACGAGAATTGCCCGAAAAGGGCGGAAAGGAAGGTTAAAATGGACAAATTACAAATTTACACAGCCCAGCTCGGACTGTCAACGGTGGCGGCAACAATCGCCTCAAAATGCGGCTTGCTCGGCTGGATGCTTGTGGCGGTAGCTGCAGCAATGATCATTGATTTCCTGGCCGGAATGGCTGCCAGTGCAAAGGAGGCAGTGGAGCATCCGGACGATGATAAGTACGGCTGGAGCAGCAGAAAGGGAATGATCGGTATTTTCAAAAAGTTCGGTTACATATTGGTGATCGTGGCATCGATGATCGTGGATTTCCTGATCTATAAGCTGTCGGGTGTCTTATCGGTCACGCTGCCGATGACGATGTTTTTTTCCACGTTGGTGACGGCGTGGTTTATCCTGAACGAATGCCTGAGCATCACGGAGAATGCCGGACGGATGGGAGTGAAGGTGCCAGTATTTCTGACGAAGGTGATAGCTGTACTCAAGGGCACAGTGGAGGAAAAAGGGAATATATTGAAGGAAGATACAGAAAGGGAGGAAACAGACTATGAAGAAAGAACATGACATTAGAATTGACAGATCCAAGCTGCATCCGTGGCTCGATCAGAAGCTGACTGTGTTATTGAGAAAGTGCGAAAAGCAGGGAATCTATCTCATTATCACGGAAGGATTCCGAAGCAAAGAGTATCAGGATTCGCTTTATGCCCAGGGAAGAACGAAACCTGGTAAGATTGTGACAAATGCAAAGGGCAGTACATGGTCCAGCCAGCACATGTGGGGCATTGCATTTGATATTGCAATCAATGACAGTAAGCTCTTGTATGATGCAGCCACGATCCGCAAAGTGGCAGTGATTGCCAAGGGCATCGGATTTGGCTGGGGTGGTGATTGGAAATCAATCGTAGATACGCCTCATTTTTATCTGCCGGAGTGGGGAAGCACGGCAACCCGTCTCAAAGCTCTGTACGGTACTCCGGATAAATTCAAGAGAACATGGAAAAAGACGGTGAAACGTGAGAAAGGGGCTCTATTGTGGAAGGCATCCTCGAAAAAGACAGGAACACACTGCAGGATCCAGAAGGGAGCTGTCGTTGAAGTCCTGTACTCGAAAGCCTGGTACACGAAAGTGAGATACAAAAACAAAGTGGGATATGTGAATAAGAAGTTTATAGCATAACCAAGGCGAATGTGATAGAATAGCCTTGTTGTCATTCCCAATCCGGCAACGGAAAGGGGGTGTGAAAGTGTTAGAAAACATCATTTCTTTTTTTATTGCTGTTATGGCTGGTGTAGTTTGCCACTACATCATCAAATGGTTAGATAGCGATAAATAATGACAACTAGCCTCGGTGTGGTTTCACCGTAATGAAACAAGAAAGCCCCGCAGATGGCAGTCTGCGGGGCTTTCGTTGGTGCTTCCGTGAATAGAAACATCATTTCTTTTGCCTACTGGCATTATAGCATATGCCAAAATCAGATGCAATATGCATAAATAAATTTTGCACAGTTCTACATCCCCATAAACTTGCCGAATACAGCCCACCGTACTGACTGATGATCACCATGGCCGCTTTTGGATCGGTTCGTGTGATATGAACCGGATACTCCAGTCTCTTTTCATAATTAAACATATCATAAACTCCAATCTGATTTTATTTCAAAGAAATTTCAAAACAACTTAACGCTCCCAAGGCCACGGCGTCTCCACCCAGGTCCAGTAATCCTTGCAGTTTACCTGATCTGCCTGCAGAGGGCCATATTTGCGGCTGTACTCCTCCACTGCCTCCTGGCGCTGCTTTTTCACCATCTGGTAATAGCTCA
>CADAKW010000015.1:34349-48529 GCA_902788645.1 uncultured Lachnospiraceae bacterium | reverse complement strand
CTCCTTTATAAAATATCCTTAGCATCAACGGAAGCTTTTAATTCGTTTGCAAGCTCATATATGTTATTAAGTATTACTTTACAATCCTTCATACCTTCTACTGTGGAATCCGATACCTTTATGCCCTCTGCTGATGCAGCCGCAACCTCTTCTCCTGTTGCCGACAAATGTGATATGTTGTCCGATATCACAGTCGTGGAATTAAGTATTTTATTTATGCTCTGTTCTGCAACATGTATACTTGACATCAGCACATCTACAGCATTGCCCACTTCAACAAATGTTTTTTCCGTTTCATCGATCAATTGATTCTGTTTATCCACTGACAGCACAGATTCATTGATACTCTCATTCGCTTTTCCGGTATCCTCATTCAGCTTCTGTATTATATTGGTAATACTTTCCGAAGCCTTCTTGGTCTGTTCCGAAAGCTCACGGATTTCTTCCGCAACGACTGCAAATCCCTTTCCTGCTTCTCCTGCCCGGGCAGCCTCAATCGAAGCATTCAGTGCAAGAAGATTTGTCCGTGCAGATATATTAACGATATCACCCACAAAACTCTGTACATCATTAACCTTCTCTGTAAGACCCCCTATAACATCGACAATTATATTGCTTGCATCCTGTACATTCTGTGCCTGTTCCTTTAACTGCCCAACAACCACCTTGCTGCTGTTTACCGATTCATCCGTCTTGTCCGATGCACTGATCATCTGATCAATTTCTTTTTCCGCCATATCTGTGTTTTCCTGAATCTCTGAACACATGATCGCCTGCTTCTGAATTGCCTCTGCCGTACTTTCCGTGCTGTCTGCAATGTTCCCCATAGAACTATGGCTGATATCTATATTTTTCTCAAGCTCGCCAATCATAGTCATTGCTTTTTCAAACTCTGCGGAAATATTATCCGCAACAGCAGTCATTTTCGCATTGCTTTCATTCTGTTTCGCAGCCGCTTCCTGAATCTGGGACATATTCTCTCCAAAATATTGAATCAATATGTTGGCTATACTGATTGATATGATCGCTACAAGAAGTATAACAAAAATCGCCAGTATCCTGCTTGTTAATAATTCGGAGTTATTAACGTCAAAATCTTTTATTAACCGTACGATATTGGCCACTATAACCAAACCGTTGGCACAATACATCATTCTTTTATTAAGATAAACTATCACTGAGATAACCATCGGAATTCCATATGTCCACACGATGTCCGTAGAATTCAATAATACAACAATCACATATCCCACCGCTATATTTACCGATAATATAACCTCGCATGTGTGGGTTTTCTTTTTCATTATGTATATTGCAATCGATGCAGCAATAACAACCAACGCTGTGATAATCTGTATTATCATCTTAGTGGCATTTTGTCCTTTTGAGACTCCTAATGCCGCCAAGACAGTTACGGCGATAAAACCAAAGACTATCAAGATCGTTATTAGTACCATCCTGTTCGCTCTCTGATATTGATTCTCTGTCATAACTTTCCCTCCTCGTTCTGCTTATAATTTTTCCTGTCCCTTCATAGTCTTTTGTACAGCAAACAGTCGTTTCTATTTGCCATTTCATACCAATTTTATTATACCTTAGACTATACTTATTTCAAGGATTTTTTATATTTGTTCCTGCTATGACTCGAAACAATCATTAAAGGCTGTGAGGCTCGTTGTATACACAAAAATAGACATCCCTCTTTCGGACTGCCTACCCGCTACAACCTCCAATCCATCTCTTTATATATGCGCAATCACCCTTAGTCTGCGATAATCAGCAATCCACTGGCTTCCATTCCAAAGAGACTTTCTCGTCAAATCCTCTACATTGTTAATAACTTCTGTCTGCATCTTTTCCGTCATCATTTCCAAGTCAGATGCAAAAAACTGTTTCATCCAGTTTGCTAAACCGTTTTCATTATCCTTTAATGGTGTTGGTCTGTCATAATCATATATTTTGTCGATCAAAAATCCGTTTTTTCTTAATAAACCGGCAAAATGCTCAACTGTCGGGAAATTAAACTTGGGACTGTATTCATATCCCAAATTTCTGCTCACTCTCATAAATGCATTCTCAATTGTTGAAATATTTCCATTTGCACCAAATTCGCATACCAATAAGCCACCCGGCTTCAATACTTTATGTATATTATGCAACAGTACGTTATGGTCTGTTATCCAATGAAAAACTGCATTTGAAAAAACAACATCGAACTGTTCTTCAAATGGTAATGCAAGTGCATTACAAACCATAAATTGTATATTAGCATATTGCTCTTTCGCCTTTGCTATCATACTTGCAGAGCTGTCAACACCAATAACTGTATCTGCAAGATTTGACAGTTGTGCAGTAAGCGTTCCTGTTCCACAGCCCAAATCCAAAATACTTTGATTTTTATTCTCAGGCACAAACCCTAAAAGTCCTTTACCATATTCCGAAACAAAATCATGTTTACTATCATATAAATCTGCATTCCATACGCTCATGATTCCCTTACCTTTCTCCGTTATTCAAGTCTAAGTCCTTTTATTTCTTTTAAAATTGCTTTTTTATTTTTCTCATGAAGATATACCTTATTTAATTTTTTCTTTTGATATTTTAAATATGTGTCCTGTGTTTTATCAACCAAAAGTTTTGTAAAAAATTGTTCCCAGCTAAAATATAACTGACTTTGAATATACTCCTCCGGTTTTTCTAAGATATTGTGTATATCTCCCTCTGAAATAATATCAGCTTTCAAAAGTAACCATTCGAATGATTCTGGTAAATATAACACAACATTTTCGTGTTCCTGCGTCCAGTCATATAACGCTTTCATTTCGGCACCTAGCGCAGCTCCATCTGCGATCACACATATTTCCTGATCACCCGAGTTTAGCAATTTAGAAAATATCTTCGTCTTTCCTCCTGCACTTTGACAAGGAATCCCATTTTCTAAACAAACCGATTTAAAAAATTCATATCCCGAATTAGAATCCTCCACAATAACCTCTTGGGGTCTCATCAGAGAATCCTGTTTTCCGGAATATATGTGATACATCTGCTGATAAACCCGCTGTGTATTTTGATATTTTCCAGACGATCGAATTCCATAAATCTCTTCTACACTATACGGTAAATTGTACAAATTCTCCCTGGTGATCAGAACGAAATAATTATCCGAGCCCCGCACTGCCTTTGCAAATTCCTCCGTCTTCACAAAAGCATTCCCTTCATCCGTAAATAAAATACAGCCTTTTCTGTTTTCAAGCTGTATTTTCCATTCACGTCCTTCCAAAACAGCACATGGAACGTCGCATTCAACAGAAACACCACTATCTGTCCCGTAATTTTCATATTGACGAAGCATATCGATCAGCGTGGTTTTTCCGGTTGCACTATCGCCCTGAATAACAGTAATATTTCGTTTTATCTCAAATTCATAATGCAATTTTTTATTTCGTACAATAATGTTGTGTCTGCCCTTCATTCCCTCTCCTCATCTCTATACATATCTTGCTGCAACACGAATCATATCGCTTCGATTGCATACGACTTCGCCCGTATTTAGTATTTTTATTTGGAAACCATCTTTTCCAAAATCCATCCGATGTCTTAGATTGATTGTGAGATCTTTTTTCTCTGCAATCTTCAAAATCCATTTTGCACAATTATCTCCACAGGCCGATGCATTAAATATCCTGCCTTCGTCATCAAACGCCATCAATATTAAGGTTTTCACTCCGCCCGACAATTCCTTGGTGGAAATCGGTCCAAGCACCGGACTCTCAATCAAGTGCGGACCTTTTACCTCCGATTTATCTACATCCCGTATCATTTCCACGGATAATGGATCAACGATCCACGCGTCCTCATACTGATTATCAAAGTAAACCGGCGGATGATATACCGCCTCTTCCATGTCCCCAAAATAAATTTTTAACATATATGTCCTTTCAAGAAAAGGACAATTTACAGAAATATGCCTTCTATAAATTGTCCCATAATATCATTTTATATTAAAATATTAGTACAACTTCGCTCCTGCCGGAATATGATCATCCACCATCAGAAGATGAAGCTCTTCCTCCTCGGAATCCTTCAGGTTATTCACTGCAGAAAGCAGCATACCACAGGAATCAATACCCATCATCTTTCTCGGTGGCAGGTTGGTGATTGCGATCAATGTCTTGCCAACAAGCTCCTCCGGCTCATAATAAGCGTGGATGCCACTGAGGATTGTGCGGTCTGTGCCTGTTCCGTCATCCAATGTAAACTGCAATAACTTCTTTGACTTTGGTACGGCAACACATTCCTTAACCTTAACGGCACGGAAATCAGACTTGCTGAAGGTATCGAAATCTACTTCATCCTCAAATAAAGGCTCAATCTTTACATTGGAGAAGTCAATCTTCTCTGCCGGCTTAGCAGCCTCTGCAGAAGCTGTCTTGGAAGACTTGGATGCCTTCTTGTCGGAATCCAGACTCTTCATCGTCGGGAAGAGCAGTACATCCCTGATCGCCGGTGAATTTGTCATCATCATGACCATACGGTCAATACCAAATCCAATACCACCTGTCGGAGGCATACCAATGCTGAGTGCATTCAGGAAATCCTCGTCCGTGTGCTCTGCCTCATCGTCTCCGGCAGCCAGAGCCTTCTCCTGTGCCTCAAAACGAGCTCTCTGATCGATTGGATCATTTAACTCAGAGTAAGCATTTGCCATCTCCCATCCATTCATGAAGAACTCGAAACGCTCTACATAATCCGGATTGTCCGGTTTCTTCTTGGTCAGTGGAGAAATCTCAATCGGATGATCCATAATAAAAGTAGGCTGGATCAGATGATCCTCTACATACTCCTCAAAGAAGAGGTTCAGGATATCACCCTTCTGGTGACGTTCCTCAAACTCAATGCCTTTTTCCTTTGCCAGAGCCTTTGCAGCCTCGGTATCCGGAATCTCGTTAAAATCAACACCTGCGTATTTCTTGACAGCATCTACCATGGTCAGTCTCTCAAACGGCTTGGAAAGATCCATCTCATGATCACCATACTTAAGGATCTCAGAGCCTGTCACTTCCTTAGCAACGTGACGGTAAAGTTTCTCAGTAAGATCCATCATGCCATGATAATCTGTATATGCCTGATAAAGCTCCATCAATGTAAACTCCGGATTGTGTCTGGTATCCAGTCCCTCGTTACGGAACACACGACCGATCTCGTAAACACGCTCCATACCGCCTACGATCAGTCTCTTGAGATACAGCTCCAGAGAAATTCTCAGTTTCAGATCCTCATTGAGGGAATTGAAGTGAGTCTCAAATGGTCTTGCAGCAGCACCGCCGGCATTGGAAACCAGCATTGGTGTCTCTACCTCCATGAAACCCTGCTCATCCAGGAAACGGCGGATACAGCTGATCACCTTGGAACGCTTGATAAAAGTATCCTTTACGTCCTCGTTCATGATCAGATCCACATATCTCTGACGATATCTTGTGTCGGTATCGGTCAGTCCATGATGCTTCTCCGGAAGGATCTGTAAGCTCTTGGACAAAAGAACGATCTCCTCTGCATGAACAGAGATCTCGCCTGTTTTTGTCTTAAATACCTTACCCTTTACTCCGAGGATATCACCGATATCATACTTTTTGAAATCTGCATAGGATTCCTCACCGATCTCGTCTCTTGCAACATAAAGCTGCATCTTACCCTTGAGATCCTGAATATTACAGAAAGATGCTTTTCCCATTACACGCTTGAACATCATACGGCCTGCCAGGGAAACCTCCTGTCCCTCCAGCTCATCATAGCGGTCTCTGATATCCTGAGAATGTACGGTTACATCATATTTTGTAATCTGAAAAGGATCCTTTCCTGCTTCCTGTAAATTTGCAAGTTTCTCATGACGCACCTTCAGCAAAGCATTGACATCCTGCTCTGCCTGCGGCTTCTTATTCTGCTGTGCCACTTTTCTATCACTCCGTTTCTATCTTATTTTGACTTCTGGATCTCCAGAATCTCGTACTTCACAACCTCTCCATTTGGTGTCTCCACCTCAATGGTGTCTCCTGCTCTTGATCCGATCAAAGCCACACCAACAGGAGACTCATTGGAAATCTTGTTGCCAAGGACATCTGCCTCTGTAGATCCTACAATCTTGTAAACCATTTCCTCATCAAACTCAATATCCTTTAAACGTACAGAACATCCGATATTAACAGCATCATTGTCAACATCCTCCTCAACAACGACCTCTGCGTTTTTCAGGATCTTGTCGATCTCCTCAATACGAAGCTCGATATCTCTCTGCTCATCCTTCGCTGCATCATACTCTGCGTTCTCGGATAAGTCACCCTGCTCACGAGCCTCTTTGATCTTTGCAGCAACCTCTTTACGTCTATTCAGCTTTAAATCCTGAAGCTCATCCTCCAGCGCTTTCAAACCTTCATAGGTTAATATGTTTTTCTTCTCTGCCATGTCAAATCCTCCAAATTAAGATTATTAACTTAACGCTATCGTGTTATTCTAACACGAATCCCTTCTTTCAGTCAACCGCACGAAAACGGCTCTTTTTATCATTCATCATTCATGCTGGTACGGAACGGTGCCATTGGCAGACCATTCTTGCCAAACATATTGACCTCTGCATAGTTTCTCCAGTTATATCTTGCGTAAACAGGCTCCTTTACATTTGCAGAGAACAGACGGACCTTATTGCCCTGGATCTGTACGGAATCTGCCGGATAAAATACTTTATCCTGACCTGCCACCTCAAAGCCAAGAGGCTTCTCACCGGTGCAGATGATACCGTCTCTGACATGGTTGAAGATCAGCCAGATATAGGACTGTAATGTATAGCAGGACTGATAGAACGGTCCAAAGGCACGAACCTCATTGTCCAGTCCATAGGCGTGGTACATTGCCTGCAGTGCCAGACGCTCTCCTACCGGCTGCTTGTCAACCGGATGGATGTTGCTGTACTCACCCTTGTCCAATACAACTGCCAGACCTGTATTTTTCACAGTACGGTATACTCTGTGCTGTGCCTCACGGATCAGTGGCCAGTTGGTAAGATTCTCCTCGCCCACATTAGAGAACATCGGAAGCTGTACGATCATAAACGGCAGCTTGTCGTCGTGCCAGTCCTCTCTCCACTGACGGATCAGACGTGTCAGAAGATTATAGTAGCTTCTAGGCTTCTTGTCATCCTCTTCTCCCTGATAATACAGGAAGCCGGCCAGTGTATACGGTGCGATCCTCTGGATCATGGTCTCGTAAAGACCTGCCGGACGATACTCGGAACGTGGTCCCATCGGTCCCGGATATTTATTCTCACCGCAAACCTCCAGCGCACCCTCCCAGGTAGGATTTGGCGTTGTCTCATAATAATGCTTGCAGTTTTTGTCAAACTCTGCCTGATATACGATATATTCCTCGCGCTCCTTGCAGTATTCGTCAAAATCCTGCTCAGCCACGATGGCATCGTACTCTTCTATATAGGAAGAGATCACCTTGTCATTTTCCAGTGCCTCTCTGCTCATCCAGCAGGAAGCAGAGGTACCGCCCCAGTTACATCCGATGATTCCCACCGGAACATCTAACTGTGCCGCAAGCTTTCTGGCAAAATAATAACCAACGGCCGACCAGCGTCCTACATTCTCCGGACAACAAAGCTCCCAGCAGCTTTTCTCCTCCTGCTCATAAAGCTCGTCACAAAGATAAGATACCTTTGGTGTATAATAAAAACGAAGAAGCTCATTGTGCGCCTCTGTCACTGCGACAGCTCCGTTCTTGGAATTCTGAAGCTCCAGCTCCATATTGGACTGTCCACCGGCAAGCCAGATCTCACCGTACATAACGTCCTCGTAAACCTTTTCCTCGTCCTCATCTGTCTTGACTGTCAGCACATATGGGCCGCCTGCCTCCATCGGCGGCAGAAACAGCTGCCATTTGCCGTCCTGTACATATGTCACGACACGCGCATCCTGTATGGTAACTGTCACCTTCTTGGCATCTGACTCTCCCCAGATCACAACAGGCTTTCTTCTCTGTAAGATCATATGATCACTGAATATCGCTGGTAATTTAAGCATGGTATCCGATTCCTCCATTCCCGATTGCATAATCTATGTTTTTTTCTCAATTAGACCTATTATACATCTTTTTACATACTCATTGCAATTCCTTTTTGTAACCTTTATAATGATAAATATACTACAATTATACTTATTTAATAAATACGTCGTCGGAGAACAGGGGGAAATCGTATGAATCAATCAAAAAAACAGCATCGTCTCAGAAACAGGATTATCCTAGTGCTTGTGATTCTTGCATTGATCGGATGTTTCGGCTTTCTGCACTGGAATGCCCGTGTCCATTTTTATAAAGATGAAAGCACCACCGGCAACACCAGCACTAATCTGTTAAACGGCGGCTTGTTTGCAAAATCCGGAGATACCATTTACTTTGCGAATCCCTACGACCAGAACTCCCTCTACTCCATGGATACTGATCTGAAGCATGTAAAAAAGGTTTACAACGACTATACCAGCTACATCAATGCTGCGGGTGATTATATTTTTTACACACGAAGAAATGACAAGAAGGGTGCCGATTCCAAGGCTTTATTTTCCTTCAGTACCACAGGACTTTACCGTATCAATACAAACGGTCAGGGATTGAAACAGCTTTATAATGATCCCTCCCAGTCACTGGACCTTCTGGGCAACCACATTTATTATCAGCGATACGACCAGAAGGAGGGCTTACAGCTTTTCCGTATCGGCATTGATGGCAAAAAGGACACCATGCTCCTGAAGGAAGGGGCTGCTCCGGTCATCGCCAATGACACCATATATTATACCGGTGTGGACAGCGACCATAATATTCACAAACTTCCCGTATCGGGAGGCAGCGCAAGCGTTGTCTATGAGGGCAATTTCACCGGACTTTCCTATGTAAACGGAGCTCTTTACTGCATGGATATGGACAATGATTATACCCTCTGCCGCCTGGATCTTTCCACACAGGAAATGACCCATCTGACTCAGGTCCGTATCGCCACCTACAATGTCAGCAGCGACGGTGCCACCGTTTATTACCAGATTGACAACGGAAAAGACAACGGTTTATATGCTTTTGACACAAAATCCGGAGCTCAGACTCTGCTTCGCTCCGGAAATTATAACTTTTATCATATTATTGACAACTATCTGTTTTTTGAAAACTTCGACGGCAGCGCCGCCTATGTGATGAATCTTTCCAATGAACAGATCGAGGATTTTCATCCAAAAAAAGTAAAATAAATTTACTGATCAAAACAGTATCACATCAACTTAAGAATCTTCTCTCCCCTGAAGCTGCTGCTTCATTTCAAGCATACAGCAGCCATTCAGGGGATTTTTTGCGTATGGTGCGATCTCACACATAGGCTCCAGCACAAACATCCGGTTCGCCATCTCAATATGAGGCACTGTCAGATCCTCAGTCTGAATGATCTCCTGATCATATAAAAGGATATCCAGATCCACCGTCCTCGGTCCCCAGTGAATGATCCTCTCTCTCTTCTGACTCTTTTCAATCTCACCGATCAGCTCCAAAAGCTCCTCCGGCGTCCGAAGTGTCCGCAGCATCACGGCTCCGTTCAGGAAATCGTCCTGCTCTACACCTCCCACCGGCGCTGTCACAATATATGAAGACACCTTTTCAACCTGTGTCCATGCATCCTTCTGCAAAGACTCCACTGCCTGATCCAGATGTCCTTTGGTGTCACCCATGTTGGAGCCAATGCTAAGATATGCCGTATGCCACTGTCTTGTCACAGATACCGCCACGGTTTGCAGAGGCAGATGCACCGGCGCCCACGGCTTCTCCACTTCAACCGAAACCTTCTGCACCTCTTCATATTTCAATAAAATCTCCTGCGCCAGATATTCTGCCAGCTTTTCGATCAGCTGAAAGGTGTTTTCCTGTGTTTTTCTGGTGACAAACTCTGCCACCTCCGCATAATTGACGGAATATGCCAGATTGTCTGTCTGTCCTGCTTTTCGTACATCACAAAACAATTCTATGGAGATTACAAACTTCTGTCCCAGAGCGTTTTCCTCCGGCATCACTCCATGCTTTGCAAAAACCTCCAGCTTCTTTATTTTGATACAATCCACTGTATTTCTCCTCTTTTCTGTCATATTAAGACTCATCATTTCCCATCATCCTGATGAAACAGCACATAGCCCGGTGTCATGGTACACCATAGCACCAGCTTCTGAGGCAGATGATCATAATTTTTGCCAAGTTTGTAACCAAACAGCTTAAATCCGCACTGCAATGCAAAATAAAAAGCCTTTCCAAACTTTCCCCGTTTTATCAGATAAAACAGAGTGCTTTTGGCATAGCCTGCGCCCTCCTTCTCGGAGGAAATGCTTTCAAAAACTTCTCTGTACTGTTTTTGGGATACACCCAGATCAAAGTTTCGGTGAAACTGCTGCATACAGCTATAATTGTGGGAATGGATCACCTCTGCACTGCCACAGTAAACCACCTGATATCCCGCCCGGATCATCCGGGAAGCCATGATCATATCCTCGTTAAAGATGGTAGGATGTACAAACCCCCCCTGCTCCATATAACGGTCTAAGCGGTACATGGCACATACATCAGAACAAAAATACGTCTTGATCCCCAGCCGCTCCAGATCCTCCTTACTCTTTACCTGATCCTCCGGCGGGTAATTATGAACTCTGGTGAGACGTTCCAACAGATCAGCACCTTCTCTCGCCAGCTGTCTGGCATAGGTGATCGCCGTCCTGTCATCCTCAAAAGGCTTTACCAGCCGCTCCAGCAGACCGATCCCTGCCGGAACCGCATCCTGTGTCATAAATAAAACATAGTGCTGTGGTATCTTTTCCGCAAAACCCTCTGCTGCCAGTCTGGCACCATAATCTCTGGTTGCTCCATGATCAAATTCCTTTTTCGGGATCGGATGCACTGTCATACTCTGGTCCAGCGGCTCCATCACCTGTTCCCCTTCCTCTATAGTCTGCAGCACATAGATATGATGGGGCTTCACACTCTGATCCAGCAACAGCCGGATCAGTTTATGAAAGGAATCATCCGGCCGGTATGCCGGTATGATCACATCAATCACTGGTATCTCTGTTTTTTCCATAATAATCTGATATTCCTTTCCGAAATCTCCCTGCTTTTCATCACTGACACGATCCTGCCACTCTGTCTGTATTATTTATTATGTCCTTCCAAGCAGTCTGCCCACAACATTTACCGTATCCTGGGCATCCTCAGCATAACCGTCTGCACCGATCTCATCCGCAAAGCTCTGTGTGATCACGGCACCTCCGATCAATACCTTGCAGGACAGATTCTGCTCATGAACCATATCGACTACTTTTTTCATTTCCATCATTGTCGTAGTCATCAATGCGGACAATCCGATAATATCTGCTTTTTCCTTAATTGCCGCCTCAATGATCGTCTCCGCCGGCACATCCTTGCCCAGGTCAACCACATGATAACCATAGTTCTTCAGCATCAGTGCCACCAGATTCTTTCCGATATCATGAATGTCATGCTCTACCGTAGCGATCACAATGGTTCCCAGTGATTCCCCGGAACGCTTCTCTGCCAGGATCGGCTCCAGATAATCAATGGAAGCCTCCATGGTTTCCGCACTTGAGATCAGCTGTGGCAGATAATAAATCTGCTTTTCATATAATTCACCCACATGGATAATACCCGGGATCAGACTCTCATCAATAAGCTGCTGTGGATCCTTTCCGTCCTTCACTGCCTGCTCCACCAGCTTCTGTGCCCGCTGCTTTTTTCCTTTGACAACTGCCTCGAAGATTTCATCCCCCTGCTTGTCCTCCGGAATAGCTGCCGATGCCTTCGTTCCACTGCTTACAGACGTTTTCAGGCTCTGGCTGTCTACCTCACCACTGACCATGGTAAGCTTATGCTCATTCACACGCTCAATATAACGTAGATCCGCATCCGGCTTGTTCATCAAAAGATCCGAAGCATATACAGCATGCATCAGCAGATCCTGGGACGGATTGGCAATCGCCATGGTCAGACCGTTCATAATGGCCATTGCCATAAAATTACTGTTGACAAAAGCTCTCTCCGGCAGACCGAAGGAAATATTGGAAAGACCACAGGCTGTCGCAACACCAAGCTCATGCATACAGTAATGGATCGTCTCCAGCGTCTCCACTGCCGCCATTTTATTGGCACCGATAGTGGCTACCAGACCGTCCACGATCACGTCCTCCGGCGTCAGTTCATATTCTGCAGCTGCTTTTAATACCGTATGGATAATATCCTTTTTCTCCTGAATATCCTTTGGCAGTCCCTCATCGGACAACGGAAGAAGAATGAACATCGCACCATACTTTTTGGCAATCGGAAGCAGCCGTCTCATCTTTTCCTGCTCCATGGAGATGGAATTGATCAGGGCACGCCCCGGATAGATCCTGAGTGCCGCCTCAATGACCTCTACATAACTGGAATCAATGGAAAGAGGTGTGTCCGTCAAAAGGGTCAGCTCATTGACCACCTTCCACATCATTTCCTTCTCATCAATACCGTTGGTTCCCATATTGACATCCAGGATCGCCGCTCCTGCCTCCACCTGCGCCTCTGCCATCTCACCCACAAGCTCCAGACTGCCCTCCCGCAGTTGTGCCTGTAACGCTTTCTTTCCTGTCGGGTTGATACGCTCACCGATCACCTTAAATGCTCCGTCAAGCTCGATCGGCAGAATGTTTCTCTCCGTGGAAAGAGCACGGCGTACAACCTTTCCCTTTCTCTCCGGATATTTCATATCCTTTCGAAGCCCTTTTTCCTCCAGACGCTTCACAAGCTTCTCAATATGCTCCGGTGTGGTTCCACAGCAGCCGCCCAGTACATCAGCTCCCGCCTCTGCCAGCACACACATTTCCTCGGCAAAGGTTTCCGAACCCATGTCATATACTGTCTCCCCGTCTACAAGCTGAGGCAGTCCAGCGTTTGGCTTGGCAACGATCGGAAGGGCAGTATACCGGCTCATCTTCTCGATCACAGCCACCATCTTGTCCGGTCCCGTAGAACAGTTGACACCAATGGCATCGACACCCATCGCCGTCATCACCAGAGCCGCTGTCTCCGGATTGGTTCCAAATAATGTCCTTCCATCCTCTGCAAAGGTCAGCGTCACCATCACCGGAAGCTCAGAGGCCTCCTTTACCGCCAACACGGCTGCCCTGCACTCCTGCAGGCTCATCATGGTCTCCACCACGATAAAGTCAACCCCTGCCTCAACCAGATAACCGATCTGTTCCTTATAAATATCTACCAGATCCTCAAAGGGAAGACTTCCCACCGGATATAACTGCTGACCGGTCATGGTTATGTCACCGGCTACCAGCACCTGACGGTCTGTAGCTGCCTGACGGATTGCCTCAAAGGACAGACCTGCCAGCTTCCGGTTCATCTCACCGATCTGATCTGCCAGTCCATACTCCTCCAGCTTAATGCGGTTGCCGGAAAAGGTCGGGGCATACAGCACATCTGATCCCGCCTCTATATATTCTCTCTGGAGTCCCACTAACACCTCCGGATGCTCCAGAATCCACTCCTCAGGACATACTCCCGTTGGCATTCCACGCTTCTGGAGATTAGAGCCTGTGGCTCCGTCCAGGATCATTTTCCCCTTTGCGATAAACTCCTGAAATTCTTTTCTCGTCATATATATTTCTTCACCTTTCTCGTTACAAGTAATTTTTAGCGTCTCCATAGTACCACATATCCCCTGTATGGTTCAAGAATAAGCATTTGCTATTTTCTTTTTTTTCATTTTCATATATACTGGTACAGACGATATAATGTGCGCGAAGGCAAAAGTGAATATAGCGATTGCCAGCTGCCGGTGCTTGCACCTGGTAGCTGGCTGATTGCTATATGAACGCGCCCGCGAGTTCGAAAAAGCGGAGCTTTTTCGAACCTTTTGCCGAAATGCTGCGAATTTAAGATATAACAACGGAGGATTTTATTATGATCTTACAATGCAGTCATATCAGCAAGTCTTTTGATGGCAACACCATCCTTGATGATATCTCTTTTCACATAAATGAACAGGAAAAAACAGCCATCGTCGGCATCAATGGCTCCGGCAAATCCACCCTCTTAAAGATACTCATGGG
>CADAKW010000015.1:0-34341 GCA_902788645.1 uncultured Lachnospiraceae bacterium | reverse complement strand
CCTTGATGATATCTCTTTTCACATAAATGAACAGGAAAAAACAGCCATCGTCGGCATCAATGGCTCCGGCAAATCCACCCTCTTAAAGATACTCATGGGGGAATATGAGGCAGATGACGGCGAGATCATCATACAGAAGGATGCCGTGATCGGATATCTGGCACAGAATCAGGACATTGATTCCGCCAAATCCATTCTGGAGGAAATGCAGGATGCCAAAAAGGACGTCATTGCTCTGGAACAGGAGCTGAATGATACGACGGAACAGATGAACCACGCCGAGGGAGCGGAGCTGGAAAAACTGATCCAGAAGGCAGACAATCTCCGTCACCGCTTCGAGCTGGCAGGAGGCTATACTTATCACAGTGAGCTGATCGGTGTCCTGAAGGGTCTCGGCTTTACCGAGGAAGAGTTTTCCAAACCGGTTTTCACCCTTTCCGGCGGCGAACGCACCCGGGTGGCTCTCGGTAAGATGCTTCTCACCTCGCCGGATCTGATCATCCTGGATGAGCCCACCAACCATCTGGACATGAAAGCGATCCACTGGCTGGAGAATTACCTGTCCGGCTACCGCGGTGCCGTGATCATCGTTGCCCATGACCGTTATTTTCTGGACAAGATCGTTACAAAGGTAGTGGAGATCCGCCAGCATAAGGCAACCGTTTATCAGGGCAATTACAGCCAGTTTTCCGAGAAGAAACAGGCCATGTTGGATACCCAGATGAAACAATATATGAACCAGCAGGCAGAGATCAAACATCAGGAAGCCGTGATCGCCAAATTAAAATCCTTTAACCGGGAAAAATCCATCAAACGCGCCGAAAGCCGTGAGAAGCAGCTGGATAAAATAGAACGTCTGGAGAAACCGGTAGAGGAAAACACCCGTATGAACCTTCTGTTTTCCCCGAGGATCCAGAGCGGTAATGATGTGCTCTCCATTGAACATCTGAGCAAATCCTTTGATACAGAGACCCTTTTTACGGACATCAGCTTTGAGTTAAAGCGTGGAGAACGTGTTGCCATCATCGGAGACAACGGCTCCGGTAAAACAACGATCCTGAAGATCATCAACAATCTGGTGGCGGCCGACGGTGGTACCGTGCGTCTGGGAACCAATGTGGAGATCGGCTACTACGATCAGGCTCATCAGGTACTTCACGGAGAAAAGACGATCTTTGAGGAGCTGCAGGATGATTATCCGACCATGACCAATACCGAGATCCGCAATATTCTCGCTGCATTCCTCTTTACGGAGGACGATGTATGCAAGCAGATCTCCAAGCTCAGCGGCGGCGAACGGGGACGTGTTTCCCTTGCCAAGCTGATGCTGTCGGATGCCAATTTTCTGATCCTGGACGAGCCGACCAACCATTTGGACATCGACTCCAAGGAAATTCTGGAACGTGCCGTCAACCATTTTGAAGGAACCGTTTTATACGTTTCCCATGACCGTTATTTTATTAACCGCACCGCCACACGTATTCTGGATCTGACCCAGAAGCAGCTCGTCAATTATATTGGTAATTATGATTATTATCTGGAGAAAAAAGAAGCCAACGAACAGGCACAGCTTACTGCCCCGGCCATCGATACAGATAACCGGACGACCGATACCTCTTCCAACTCCAAGCTTACCTGGCAGCAGCAGAAGGAGGAGCAGGCACGACTCCGCAAAAAGCAGAATGCACTGAATAAAGTTGAAAAAGAAATCGCTGAACTGGAAGAAAAAAACGAGTCTCTGGAAAAACAGTTATCGGATCCAAAAAACGGAACAGATATCGCACTTCTTCAGAAACTCGCATCAGAAAAGGAAGCCAATGATGAACGCCTCCTTGTTCTTATGGAAGAATGGGAAAATCTCGCAGAAGACTAAGCTCTGCTGCTCTCTTCGGAATGGGGATCACCGGATCTCCACTCCGGGATGAGATTTTGCCTTTCTTCTTTTTTTATTTTCATACATCTTATCATCTGCAATTCTCAGATAATTCTCGACGGTTCGTTTGCCATCCGGCACTCCCATATAATATCCAAGGCTTGCCCCAATGGTATATGGTTTGTTTAAGGACTCATTGGCACTGTCAATGAACTCCTGAAAACGCTTCATATACTTCTCTACTTTTTCTTCGGAGTAATCCTTTCCGATCACTACATATTCATCACCACCGGAACGGATACAGATCTCTCTGTCCTTTGCTGCATACATCATAGCATTGGCAATGGTGGTAATGCAGACATCTCCTTCCTCATGGCCATACTGGTCATTGACCTGCTTCAGTCCATCTATGTCAATCTCCATGATCATGAATTGTCCGTTATTACGGACACATTCCTCGCACATCTTTTCACCGAACTTCTCCAGACCGCGGCGATTGTATAAACCGGTGAGCGTATCCCTGACATAAAGAGACTCCAGCTCATCTGCCACCTGATGGAGCCGCTGCTTCATGCGGAAATTTTCCAATGCGCTGTCCAGATGAATGAACCAGGATTTAATATTGACATTGGACACCAGATCATAATCAATCTGCAAAACCGCATATCCCATATAATACTGTAGATAATGAAGTGGTATGATATAAACCGGATCCTCATCCTGAGCAAAAACCCCCGGGATCAGCTGACACGCCGGGAATCTCTGCGGCTCCAGGACACGGGATTTATATGCAGACACTGTGTAAATGCCTCCAGGTCCTTTGCATTGGCAAGCATGGTGACCATAGCCGATGCCGCCGTCTCCAGATATAATACCTTGTCCAGCTCTGTACTGAGCTTTGTGGCATACTGGCCGTCGTCATCACCGCCGTTTGCACCGCAGCCACAGGACTGGCGATATACAATCTCCTCCGGCAGATAAGTATCCTTCGGGACCTCTTCTCCATTCCAAATCCGTTCCAGCATATCAATTGCTGCCTCCCCCATCTGACGCATCGGCTGACGTATCGTCGTGATAGATGGCTCACAAAAACGTCCCTCTGCCACATCATCATAACCGGCCACAAGGATCTGCTCCGGCACCTTGATCCCATGCATTTTCAACGCATCGATCACCGAAATTGCCATATAATCATTGGCACAGACAATTGCCTCCGGAAGCTCCTTTCCGGAAGAAAGAATCTCCTCCACAATCCCCTGACCACAGTTTTTCCAGAAGTTACCCCAGTGGATCCGCTCCTTCTCAACCGGCAGCTCATTCTCCTCCATCACCTTCTTATAAATGTCCAGACGGAATCTGGAATGAGGATTATCCTGCGGACCTGTTACAAGATCCACCTTCGTACAGTGATGTTTTTCAATAAAATGACGGATTATTTCTGCAAATGCTTCCCGATCATCCACATAAATATTATGTACATTATCAAGCTCTACTTCCATAGGGGTTCGAAAATTGATCACTGGACAATGATAATGATTCTGAATCAGGTTATTGATCTCTGCATACTGTGATCTGGCAAATGCATCATACAAAAGCAGCACACCATCTGCCGCATCAGGATCTGCCAGCCGAAATACACTTCTCTCACCCTCATCGTATCGGATATTGGTCGCTTCCTCTATACCTATATTGCTGTTATCCCCAAAGCATGTAAAAAACAGCATACGATATCCCCGTTCTCTTCCAACTCTCTCGATGGAATGACGCAGTTCTGAAACATATTCTGCATATATCTGCGGAAGATATACCACAATATTTTTTCTCTTTTTGGTATCAGCCATCTCTTTCTATCCCTTCCCAAAACATTAACCTTTCGTATAAAAAGAATTATATATCTTTTGTTTTACAATGTCAACGAATCTGCCGTATTTCCGCCCTAATACAGGCATTTACTTTTCCTCTTCCAACCGTTACAATATAAATATATTGCAATATTTTTCAGCATGACACACGATGTCCTGCTATACCTTTTTTCGGACAGACTAATCATCAATATAGCAGCTTCATCCGTACTCATGCTTACATTTTTTAGAAAAGGAATGGTGATGAATATGAACGCGATCTACGATAAGCTTATGAAATGCTACGACTGTTTTCAGAAGAAGATCGATTTTACTCCGGAAATCGCCCTTGTTCTGGGCTCCGGTCTGGGAAATTACGCATCCCGGATAAAGATCGAAGCAACCCTGGATTACCACGATATTGATGGTTTTCCGATCTCTACCGTGCCGGGTCATCAGGGACGATATATCTTCGGATATGTGGAGAATGTCCCTGTGGTCTGTATGCAGGGGCGTGTCCACTACTATGAAGGATATCCCATCAGTGATGTAGTGCTTCCGATCCGTCTGATGAAATTGATGGGCGCAAAGGTTCTTTTCCTGACCAATGCTGCCGGTGGAATTAACAAAAACTTCCATGCCGGAGATTTTATGCTGATCCGGGACCAGATCTCCAGCTTTGTTCCTTCTCCGCTGATCGGCCCAAATATCGACGAGCTCGGAGTACGTTTTCCGGATATGAGTGATATCTATGACCAGAAGCTTCGCCATGTGATCCGCCGCACTGCAGGTCATCTGGAGATTCCACTGCAGGAGGGTGTATATATCCAGCTTACCGGACCAAACTATGAATCCCCTGCCGAGGTACAGATGTGCAAGGCTCTTGGTGCCGATGCGGTAGGCATGAGCACCGCCTGTGAAGCAGTTGCTGCCAATCATATGGGGATGCATATCTGTGGCATCTCCTGCATTTCCAATCTTGCCTGCGGTATTTCCGAACACCCGCTCAATCACACAGAGGTTCAGGAAATGGCAGACAAGGCCGCCCCTCTTTTTGAAAAGCTTGTGACCGGATGCATTATTGATATCTCTGCTGCGATCAACAAAGAATAACATAAAAGTAATCATTGTGTATTGTTCTAATGAATTGACAGAAAGAAGGTGTCCTATGGAAAAACCATCAAACAGGATACGGATCCACCACGCCCGCATCATTTCCATGCAGGGGAAAGCCTCAGACGGAGCCGCGGCTCTGCCTGTCATAAACGGCGAGATCCATATCTGCAATGATAAGATCACTTATGTGGGAGCTTCCCAGGCCGCTCCGTCTGCCCACTGGAACCGGGAAATTGACGCCGACGGCAATATCATTATGCCTGGTTTTAAGAACGCACATACCCACTCCGGCATGACATTTCTGCGTTCCTATGCTGACGATCTTCCGCTGCACAACTGGCTCTATGATAAGGTATTTCCTCTGGAAGCCCTGTTGACACCGGAGGACATCTACTGGTGCTCCCGTCTTGCGATCATGGAATATCTGACCAGTGGTATCACTGCCAATTTTGATATGTACCAAAAAACGGACGCCATCGTCAGAGCATCCGTAGACTCCGGTTACCGTACAGTGCTTTGCGGAAGCGTCAACAATTTTGTAAGCAGCGTCGAAGAACTGGAGCAGCATTATCTCTGGTATAATAATTATCATCCATTGATCTCCTCCCAGCTTGGATTTCATGCAGAATATACCACCAGTGAGGAAATCCTCCGGGGGATTGCAGAACTGAGCCATAAATATAAAGCTCCTGTATATACACACAATTCCGAAACAGCCTCTGAAGTTGCCGACTGCATCAAACGCACCGGTTATACACCGACCGTTTACATGGAACGCCTGGGGCTTCTGGATCACGGTGGAGGCGGCTTTCACTGTGTCCATATGACAGAAGAAGATTTGGATATTTATAAAGAAAAGAGTCTATGGGTTGTCACGAATCCATCTTCCAACCTCAAGCTTGCCAGCGGAATCGCCCCTCTGACCCATATGCTGGACAGAGGAATCTCTCTGGCGATCGGTACCGATGGTCCTGCCAGCAATAACTGTCTGGATATGTTCCGGGAAATGTTTCTGACCACTGCCTTACAAAAGGTAACGGATCAGGATGCCTCTGCAATGGATGCCAATATCGTCCTGCGCATGGCAGCATCAAACGGAGCCCCGGCCATGTGCCTGCCGGACTGTGACTGTCTTGCTCCCGGCAAACAGTCGGATCTGATCATGTTAGATATCCACCAGCCAAATATGCAGCCCGTCAATGATATTACCAAAAACATTGTCTACAGTGGCAGCAAACAAAATATTATGATGACGATGGTCGCCGGAAATATCCTGTATGAAAATGGAACATATAAAATAGGCGAAGATCCTGAACGGATCTCCGCCAAAGTAAACGAAACCATCCACCGTATTGCCCGGTCATAACATTCGATTTTTTTTGAATATAACAAAAAGAACAACACAGATCAATACCGTGGCAACCGAAATGATCGAAAAAGCATGTGCTGTCTGTGCCAGCGGAACACTTACGTTCATACCGAAAAATCCGGATATGATCGTTGGCACAGCCATCACTAACGTAATGGCTGTCAGATATTTCATGACATTATTCAGCCGGTTGTCGATCACCGAAGACAACAGCTCTCTGGTTCCGTTGATAATATCACGGTAAATACCTGTCATCTCGATCGCCTGTTGGTTCTCCACGATAATATCATCCAAAAGCTCTTTATCCTCCGGATACTGCTCCAGTCTCTTATAACGAGTCAGACGATCCAGCACCACGGCATTGGCTCGCAGGGATGTTGCAAAGTATACCAATGTGGACTCCAATGCGTGAAGATCGATCAGATCGATATCCTCAGTATCCCCGTCGATCCGTTCCTCAATCTCTGTTCTCTTTTTGTCAATGATCCGCAGTGCACTCTGATACAACGTAGCGATCCGGAACAATATCTGATATACAAAACGAAGTCTTTTCTTGGTACTAAACTCCTTGACTCTGCCTAAAACAAAGGACTGCAGCACCGGCGTATCCTCCGTACATACTGTAATGATCGCGTCCTGTGTCAATATGATACCCAGAGGAATTGTGGTATATGCTTCCTTGTCCATACGGATCTCTGTGGTAGGAATATCCACCAGGATCAGCGTATAGCCGTCCTCCAGCTCAATACGGGAGCTCTCCTCTTCATCCAGTGCCGCCAGCAGATCTGTAATATCCACATCAAGCTTTCTGGCATACTCCTCGCCCTCACCCTCGGAAGGATTGACCATCTGTACCCAGACTCCTTCGGTCAGTTCATCCTCCTCGTGGATCTTTCTATCATCTGTACGATATATCTTAACCAATCCAATCACACCAATCTATAGTTTCTATCTAAACCCATATACAAATATTTCTCAAAATCATCTGTATTAAACAGTATAACATTTTTCTTTCATATTCGACAACCCTGAACTTACGGGATTGCCAAGGCTTTACATACTTTTTACAGTCCCTTCATCAAAACAGCGGGATTCCCTGTTTTGGCAGTTCCTCCTTGATCTTCTCCAGCATCCGGTAACGGACATCCCAGTAATTCTCCGTGGCAACCCACGCTTTTGCCTGAAGCTTGACTCTGCCGGGATTTAATTTATCAATATTTACACTGCGGGCACGGTCCTGACATATCTGCCCATCCTGCTCCATCAGCTTGAGGATGATCTCCCGTACCTTGGAAATATCCGCATCATAGCCCACCATAAAATCAAGGATCAAAAGACGGTAATCCTCCTGGGATGTATTAATAATATTTCCATTTGACAATGTACCATTCGGAATCACGACAACTTTATTGTCCGTGGTAACGATCCTGGTATAAAAAATGTCAATGTTGCGTACCGTTCCCTCTACTCCGGTAGCAACAATATAATCTCCCACACGAAACGGCTTCATGAGAAGGATCAAAATGCCGCCTGCAAGATTGGAAAGACTTCCCTGCAATGCAAGACCCACTGCCAGCCCCGCAGATCCAATGATCGCAACAATAGAGCTGGTACCTACTCCCAAAATCCCTGCCACGCAGAAGATCAACAGTATATACAAAACCACATTGCCAAGGGACATAATGAACTTATGGACACTGACCTCGACCCCGCCTCTCTCCATCCACCGGTTCAACAGCTTCAAAAGCAGCGAGATCACTTTTCTGCCGATCAGAAAAACGATCAGTGCAATCAGCAGTGTCTTGCCAAAATTCATCAACGGTTCTCTCTGTGCCATAAGATACTCCAGCAGAAAGCTGGTCTTTTCCTCGGCAGAGGCGTTGGAATTCATCTGCTCCACGACCTCCTGCACATCCATCGGCACCGGGCTTTCCGTCGGAACCGGTGTCCCTGTAGCCGCCGTGGCAGCAAGCATCGTAAATCCTCTTGTTAAAATCTGTCCTGTCATGTCTGTCATCACATCTTTCTATATCATTGTCCCATTACTTCTCTATATATTTAAATACACTGATTCCCAGCGGAGGAACCTCGATGGAAATGGAATATTCCCTGCCATCCCACGGAACAGCCTTTGCGCGCTTCTGTCTCGGATTACCGTGACCGGATCCTCCAAAAGCCTCTGCATCACTGTTAAATATCTCTTTATACTTGCCGTTATATGGTACACCTACCTTGAAGTTTTCGTATAATACCGGTGTAAAATTGCATATCACAAGGAGACTTTCCTGTTCCTCCTCACTATGTCTCATAAAGGTAATGATGCTATGGTCCGCATCCATACTGCTGAGCCACTCAAAGCCATCCTCATTATGATCCATCTCATACAAAGCAGGATGTGCCCGATAAAAGCCGTTCAACTCCGCAACATAATGCTGCAGCTTCCGATGCTCCGGATCCTCTGCCTCGCTCCACGGCAGGCTTTCCTTTTCATTCCACTCCGTGGTCTGCCCAAACTCCTGACCCATAAAAAGAAGCTTTTTGCCTGGATGCATCATCATAAATCCATAAGCAGCCCTCAGATTGGCAAACTTCTGATCCATATCCCCCGGCATCTTGGCATACATGGAGCCCTTCAGATGGACCACCTCATCATGAGACAGCACAAGGATAAACCGCTCACTATAGGCATAGATCATACTGAATGTCAGCATGCCATGGCGTCCCTTACGGAATAAAGGATCTGTCTGCATATACGAAATAAAATCGTTCATCCAGCCCATGTTCCATTTCATATCAAAACCAAGGCCACCCTCGGAAGGCGCTGCCGTAACCTGTGGCCATGCAGTTGACTCCTCTGCGATCAGCCATGCCCCCGGACACTCCCTGTGGAATACCTCACTGAGATTTTTTAACATTTCAATGGCTTCGAGGTTCTCGTTGCTACCATACATATTAGCAACCCACTCGCCATCCTTTTTGCCGTAATCCAGATAAAGCATAGAGGCAACCGCATCCATACGGATACCATCCGCATGATATCTTTTAACCCAGAACAATGCATTGGCGATCAGAAAATTGGCTACCTGCGGACGTCCATAATTATAGATCAGGGTGCCCCAATGCGGATGCTCTCCCTGCCTTGGATCCATATGCTCATACAGGCATGTCCCGTCAAATCTCGCCAGACCATTCTCATCCTTTGGAAAATGTGCCGGCACCCAGTCCAGGATCACTCCAATACTCTGACGATGCATGTAATCCATAAAATACATAAAATCTTCCGGAGATCCATATCTCGATGTCACCGCATAATAGTCTGTCACCTGATATCCCCATGACTCATCCAGTGGATGCTCCATGACCGGCATCAGCTCAATATGGGTATAATGCATCTTTTTGACATAGTCAGCCAGAAGAGGAGCGATCTCCCGATAATTATAAAACTCCTGATCACATGTCACATTTTCCTGAGAACCATTGTCCTTTTTCATCCAGGAACCTAAATGCACCTCATAAATAGAAACAGCTTCTTTTTCAAAGTTTTTGGTGCTTCTGGCTTCCAGCCATTTATCATCCTTCCATTTGAAGTCTGTCGTATTGCAGACAATACTTGCATTGGCCGGTCTTTGCTCACAGTATATGCCGTAAGGATCTGTTTTTAACAGCAGAGTTTTATAATTTACCTTAATCTCATACTTATAGACAGCTCCCTGATCTACCCCCGGAATAAACAGGGCAAATACACCACTGTCCCCCAGTCTGCACATCTGATGAAGCCGTCCGTCCCAATTATTGAAGTCTCCTACCACGCTGACTCTCATGGCATTGGGTGCCCATACGGCAAAATGAGTACCATATACACCATTTTTGCGGGCGGAACGTACGTCCCACTCCGGCTCTGACTGACTGCCATATCCGTACACAGCCATGGTGTGTGACCCAAGATAATCATAAACGGAATAATGAATCCCATTGCTAAAGCGATTTAATTCATTGCTTCCCAGAAGATCCGTATACAGATAAGGATCCTCTGCCTCCACACTGTCCCCATTTTCGTACACTATTTCAAATATATACGGCAGCAATTTCTTTTCCGGTAAGATCACCGCAAAAAAGCCGGCATCATCCGCCTTTTCCATAACCAGTGCTTTTCCTGACTTCTTAAGCTTCAAGGATACCTTCTGCGCCCCCGGTTGAAAGGTCTGTACCAAAAATCCACCTCTGACCTTGTGCGGTCCTAACAGCCGTTCCGGATGGTCCTCTTCTGAATAAACAATCCCCTCAATCCCGGCCCAATCCATCAAATCATATAATTTCTTATTCATCCTTATCTCCTCCCTCCAGATACCACGGTTTGTCCTTATGCTCCTCTGCATAAAGCATATCTTCCGGATCTATCCCGGCATCGTCTGAAGTAGCTTCTTCCTCGTCCGGAGTATATTGAATCAATATTTTTTCCATGATCAAAGAGATCAATAACAAATACGCCGACGGCATGACCAGCAAAATTACCGGCAAAAATTTCCATCCCATCATCACCAGTGTAGCAAGTCCCAGCGTCAAAACAAGCATATAGACCGTCTCTCCTCCATGATGAATGGAAATGACCGCCGCATTTTGTATGGCTCCCACTGCATTGACCGTAAAACGGGACAGTACAGCAAAAGCATACACTATAAGTGCCAGCACAAAAAGAAAACATGCCATCGCAAGTCCGATAACAACTGCAGATAAACTGCCATGTCCCCGGGCCAGCAGCTGTAATGTCAGTACTCCAAGCGCTCCCTCCACAACCGTCAGGATCACCCATACACCGGTTGCCGTCTTGAAATTGCTGATAAAACTGTGCTTATACTCCTGCCAGATCTTCCCCCGGTCTCTGCGGATCACCTTCACACAGGTATAATACATGGCCGTCCATGCAGCGCCTATGGTAAAGACAGGGATACAGCTCACAATAAATATAATATTTAATATGATCATATCAATAAACTTTGACATGTATACTACCGGTTTGCTTTCAAAAAATCGTTCCATAACAACCTCTAAATCTAAATCTCATGTATAAATAACCCACTGCGAAGCTTCGGCTCAAACCACGTAGACTTCGGAGGCATTAAAAGACCGGCGTCAGCCACTGCAAACAACTCTGCAATGGAAGTCGGATACATTGCAAATGCAACCTTCATATCTGTCCCGGCACGTCTCTCCAGCTCCTCCAGACCACGGATGCCTCCCACAAAATCAATCCTGTCATCCGTCCGTGGATCATGAATCCCCAGTACAGGTTCCAGAAGATACTCCTGCAGCAGCGAAACATCCAGAGACTTCACGGCGTCTGACTCCGCAAGCATCTCTGGGGATGCTTCCAGAAGATACCACTTTCCCTCCAGATACATCGTAAACTGTCCCTTGCGCTGTGGCGACTGCGCCTTGTCTCCCAGCTCGGAAACCGTAAATATCTCCCCTGTTTTTTTCAGAAAGTCCTCTGTAGAAAGACCGTTGAGATCACGAACCACTCTGTTGTAATCCATGATCATCAGCTGATCGTCCGGGAATAAAACAGACAGAAAATAGTTAAACTCCTCCGTGCCGTCATATCCCGGGTGTTCCTGTCTTCTCTTGAGACCAACTTTGACTGCGGAAGCCGCTCTGTGATGTCCATCGGCAATATAAATGTCATCAATCCCTGCAAAGGTATCCTGTATAGTCTTTACCTGATCGGCCTCCGATATCTTCCACACAGTATGCGAAATCCCGTCCACTGCGGTAAAATCATATAATGGTGCTTCCTTTTCCATGACAGAAGCAACCACCTCATTGATCTCCTCTTTGGAACGGTATGCCAGAAAGATCGGACCTGTCTGGGCACTCAGAGTATCCACATGACGAATCCGGTCCTGCTCCTTTTCTTCTCTTGTATTTTCATGCTTCTTGATCACATTATACAGATAATCATCCACAGAAGCACATGCCACAATACCTGTCTGAGCCCTTCCGTCCATCGTCAAGCGATAAATATAGTATGCATGGTCAGGATCCGATACATATACACCGTCCTTCTTCATCTCAGCCAAAAGCTCCGCGGCCTTCTGATATACACACGGATCATATGTATCCACCTCATCCGGGAACTGTGTCTCCGCTCTGTCAATCTTCAAAAAAGAAAGAGGCTCTCTCTCTACTTCTCTTTTGGCCTCCTGACGGTTATATACATCATAGGGAAGAGCTGCTACTCTGTCTGCTAGCTTTTCCACTGGTCTTACTGCCATAAATGGTTTTATCTGTGCCATAGTCTCTTAAATCCTCCTGCAAATATTACAATAATTATATCAGAAAACGCTATAAAATCCTATCCCCTTTCACAAAAAATGTGCTATACTCTTAGGAATAAAAATACGTTAAACAGATAAAAGGAGACTTTGATATGCTTTCGCTTGAAACAGACCGGCTGGAAATCCGGGAAATGACCAAAAATGACTTTGATGATTATTTTCGTATCTGTCATCAAAAAGAAATCCATCCATATGTTCCACATGTTTCTGACAATTACGATATAGAATATGCCCGTTTTGTATCTTACATCCAAATGGTTTATGGTTTCTACGGCTTTGGATTGTGGGGGATATTCCTGAAGGATCAGAACCGTCTGATCGGTCAGGCCGGAATTGAAAGCCAGATTGTTGATGATAATGGAGAAATTATGCTGTCCTATTTTTTGGACAAAGACTACCGGTCTATGGGATATGCCCGTGAGGCATGCCGTAAGATACTGGAATACGCCGGCGAAGATCTGGAATTTGACCGTATTGTTGCAGTGATATCTCCTGACAACACTTCTTCCATCCACCTGGCAGACTCTCTTGGATTTCAGCGCATCAAAGAGACCATATATCAGGATAAACCGGGAGATTTATATGTATGGCGGAAAGATACCGTTTCCTAACTTCTATATACATAACAGGGCTGCCTGTGTCGGATCACTGACAGCCCTGTTATTTTCTCAGATATCCGCTCCTGCAGCTATCTCTTCCCGGTATTATTCTTTTTGTTGTTTGTTGTCTTATTCGTTGTCTTGTTATTTTTCTTATTGTTTGTTGTATTATTTGTATCATTGGTGTCATTATCGCCGTCCAGTGCGTCTGCTGCATCGTCCACAGCATCCTCTGTACCATCGATCACATCATCTACGGCATCTTCCGCTCCATCCACGGCATCATCAACACCATCCTCCAGATCGTCCACGGCACCATCATCTCCATTAGGAGAATTTTGAGGATCCATGGTATTCAGATCTCTGTCATCTTCCACAGCCGGAGAATTAGTTGACTGGTCTGTCGCAGAATTGTTGTTTGCTCCACACCCTGCCAGGCATCCGGCAGCCAGTGTCATTACAGTTCCTAATATCAATACTTTCTTTCTCATATCAGCACCATACCTTTCCTTTTCATTGTTCTGTACTATTATTTCACATGCAAATGAAAATATACATCTTTCCTCATTTCACATTATTTTTTTTTATGAATATATTATCGTAAACCATTGTCTACATGAGGGCTGATATGAATCATCTGTTAGAAGTCAAAAAACTCTCCTATGCCTATCATACGCTGCAGGGAGAAACGCTGGTTCTGGATCGGGTAAGCTTTTCCATTGAGCCCGGAGAATTTGTGGCGATCGTCGGTCCCAGCGGCTGCGGTAAATCCACTCTTCTTTCCCTGATCTGCCGGCTTCTGCAGCCCGATCAGGGTGAGATCCTGCTACAGAAAAACAAGAAAACCGGATACATGCTGCAAAAGGATCATCTTCTGGAATGGCGCACCACACATAAGAATATTGCACTTGGTCCGGAAATTACACATCAATCTGTCAACGGACTGCCTCAGAAAATTGATAATATGCTAAAAAAATACCAGTTAGACGGCTTCCGCAACGCAAAGCCTAACCAATTATCCGGTGGCATGCGTCAAAGAGCCGCCCTGATCCGTACTCTGATGCTGGAACCGGATCTTCTGCTTCTGGATGAACCTTTTTCCGCTCTTGATTATCAGACAAGACTTTCCGTCTCCGATGATGTCTGGGCGATCCTCAAAAAAGAAAATAAAACGGCGCTTCTGATCACACACGATATCTCGGAGGCCATCAGCATGGCAGACCGCATCATCATCCTGTCGGCCCGTCCTGCCACCGTCAAAAAAGAAATCACACTGCATTTGAGCTGTCCGGGAGAACGAACTCCGTTTCTTGCCCGAAGTTCTCCGGAATTTAAAGATTATTTTAATCTGGTATGGAAGGAGTTGAACAATAATGAGTGATCTGCAGCAGCAATTTTTACAAAAAGCAGCCAGACAAAAAAGAAAGATCCTTTTTCTTCGTATCCTATTTTTTGTTGTCTTCATCGCACTTTGGGAGATTGCGACAAGACTGGAATGGATGGATTCATTTATTTTCAGCAGCCCATCAAGAATCATTTTATGTTTTGCTGAAATGGCAAAAAACCACACGATCTTTTATCACATCGGCGTGACTCTGGGGGAAACCTTTTTAAGCTTTTTTCTGGTCATCGTGATCGGCATTTTACTTGCCATCCTGCTCTGGTGGAATGAAACCATTGCCAAGGTATTGGAACCCTATCTGGTCGTCCTGAACAGTCTGCCAAAAACAGCATTGGCTCCGGTCTTTATTGTATGGCTGGGCAATAATATGAAAACCATCATCGTCGCCGCAGTCAGTGTGGCTGTTTTCAGTACCACGATCACACTCTATAACACATTTCTGGAAATGGATCCGGGAAAGATCAAGATGATACGTACTCTGGGGGGATCCAAAAAAGATATTCTCTGTAAATTAATACTCCCCGGCAATATTCCCGCCATTATCAGTGCCATGAAAGTCGATATCGGACTGACTCTGGTGGGCGTTATCATCGGGGAGTTTGTCGCTGCCAAAGCAGGACTTGGTTATTTAATTATTTACGGCAGTCAGGTCTTTAAACTTGACTACGTTCTTCTTTCCATTGTGATCCTGTGCCTGATCTCCACAGGACTGTACCTTTTTATTTCCTTTCTGGAAAAATACTATCAGAAACATTACTCTGTATAACAGAGACCGGACATCACTACTTTCGTTTGCTTCTTTCCTTGAATCTTCTGTGATGTCCTACATACTTATACGCAGGACGAATGATCTTGCCCCTGTTTACAAGCTCCTCCAGACGATGCGCACTCCACCCTGCAATACGTGAGATTGCAAAAAGAGGTGTGAACATTTCTCTCGGAATTCCCAGCATGGTATATACAAATCCACTGTAAAAATCTACATTAGCACAAACCGGCTTTAATACATGGCGGTTTTTCTGCAGCAGATCTGCTGATATCTTCTCTACTCTGTCATAAAGTTCAAAATCCTGACGAAGACCTTTCTCCTCAGCAAGCTTTTCTGCCAGTGATTTCAAGACAACCTCTCTCGGATCAGAAAGAGTATATACGGCATGACCCATTCCATAGATCAGACCGCTCTTGTCAAAGGCTTCACGATTTAATACCTTGGACAAATAGCCTCGAACCTGTTCATCATCCGTTGTATCGGTGCAGTTTGCTCTCAGATCGTCAAACATCTGCTGAACCTTGAGATTAGCTCCACCATGACGAGGCCCCTTCAGGGATGCAATAGATGCTGCCACAGCAGAATATGTATCGGTTCCGGATGATGTTACCACATGATTGGTAAAGGTAGAGTTATTACCACCACCATGCTCTGCATGAAGAACGAGTGCTGCATCCAGAACTCTCGCCTCCAGCGGCGTAAACTTTCCGTTTGGACGAAGCATATAAAGAATGTTCTCTGCGGTGCAGTATTCATTCTTTGGCTGCTTGATCACCAGACTCTCGGCAAAGGTAAAGTGGCGATATGCGTGATAGCTGTATACCGCGATCAGTGGCAGCTTTGCGATCAGCTGTAATGACTGACGCAGAACATTCGCCACAGAAATATCATCCGGACAACTGTCATAAGAATACAATGTCAGCACACTCTTCATCAAACCATTCATCAGATTTTCACTTGGCGCTTTCATAATAACGTCTCGGATAAAAGGACCTGACAATTCCTGCAGACTTGCAAGAATTTCCCGGAACACATTAAACTCTGCTTCATTTGGAAGACGTCCAAACAACAACAGATAGGTTGCCTCCTCAAATGCAAATCTCTTTTTCGGATCAGAGCCTACCAGCTGCTTTACATCATATCCCTGATAATAGAGATTACCATCTGCCGGCTCTTTGACTCCATCTACTACCTGAAAGCCCACAACATCCGAAATTTCTGTCAATCCCGTCAGTACACCCTTTCCGGCACTATCTCGAAGTCCCCTTTTCACGTCATATTCCTGATATAAATTTAAATCAATGGCACCGGATGTCATACAATTATTCACCAGATTATCAAATTCCGCATCCAGCTCCTTTGTCAGCTCCATCATTGATTTGCTATCCATAAACAGGCCCCCTTTCCTCATCAATATTGCATACATGTATACAAAGTCAACATGCGATATTCCTTACATATAACATACAACTTTTCAAGTATACCCTAATTCTCACTATTCCGTCAAGCAGTTGTCATCTGCCTGACGGACGTTTATGCTTATTGATGATCCGAAAGGCCTGTCTTTTCCTTAAGAAACGATCTTTTCCCGGTATTCCAGACGGAATCTGTCTGTCAGCAGCGCAAGGAATTCCGAATTGGTCGGCTTTCCTTTTCCAGCGCAGACCGTATTGCCAAAAATCTCCTCCAAAACATCCATATTTCCTCTGCGCCATGCCACCTCGATTGCATGACGTATTGTGCGCTCCACGCTGCTGGATGTGGTTTTGTTTTTCTTGGCAATCGCCGGATATAAATACTTTGTAATGTACTGAAGCATACTTCTGTCATGAAATGACATGATAATCCCCTGGCGTATGTATTGGTATCCTTTGATATGCGCCGGGATTCCTATTTCCAGCAAAACATTTGTAACGTCCTTTTCCAGATCGCCGGAATATCTGCTGTGTCCTGTTGTCTGCTTCGGTGCAGATACCGTGTAGGAAGGTTGTCTGTCAATATGCACAACATTGTTTTCCGTCTGATGTGTCTGATGTGCTGTCTCCGCCTGTAAATGCGTCTGTTCACCGGCTGCCGCATATTCCGCTGCGACATATTCCTGTTCCTGTGCCAGAGGCATTTTAGGCTCCGTACCCCTTTCCTGCAGCTCCTCTGCAATCTGGGTCAATCTCTTTCCAAATACTTTGTTGGATACCGGCTTCATCATATAATAACCGGCTCCCTTCTGCAGTGCTTTTGAAACCATCTGGGACGTTTTTAATGCCGTTACGATCATGATGACAGGCCGCTTAAGCATGTCCACCTGCTCCATCTCTTCCAGTATTCCTATGCCGTCAAGCCCCGGAAGGATCATATCCATAACCACAATGTCCGGCTGTTCGCGATAAATCGCATCAAGTGCTTTCTTTCCGTCTCCTGTCGAAAAGACCACCTGCATACCGGCTTCTTCGATTGCTTTCGTCCTGGTTTCTCTGTCTTGTACATTGTTGTCAGCAAGTACCACTTTAATTCCTTTCTTTTCCATATTTTTTCTCCTTTTTACCTTTTTCAAGTTTGTTTGACAACGTCATTTTACAACCTTCTCTTGCCATAGTATGGAACAAAAAGTGAAAGAATATGTCAATAAACAGGAATTGAAATGGAATTATTGAGAAAATTTTGTCATTCATGCAAAAAACAAAGCTATTCGTGTAATAAATGGTCTAATAATGCTGTCTGACTTTCCGACCAGCTGTAATCAAGCAGATAATCCCCCATATACTGGGCTTTCACCTTTTGATTTCCATCCAGCAGCTCATACAGATCACATTGAAAGCTGTCGACATTTACACTCCTGTTTCCTCTGGACAGAATAAGCATGTCCTCCGCACCAACAGCGCGCAGCTCCTTCTGCAGTGTCTTGACCAGCTTGCAGCAAAGATTCTGGGTTGACTCATCATTGGGCCTGTCCTCCCAAAGCACATTGATCATCTGGTCTGTCGTCACCGTGCCTCCCCGTCTGTCGATCAGAAACGCCAGGAACTCCTTTGCTTTGGCACTTTTAAACATAATAGGTTTTCCATCCACAAAAATATCAAAATGTCCAAATGTTCTGGCATAAATCCGCTTTCTTTTCCTTTTTGACAGTAAATATGCGGATTCTACAACATAACGGATCTCTCCCTCCCGGAACGGCACCTCCATAACCGCCACCGGATGAAGCGGGATCAGATTCATGAGATTGCGCTGCTGCCTTGTCAGATAGATCAACTGGATATCCGGATTTCTCTTTTTTAACTCCCACCCGATATCAGCCCCATCTGTCTCTTTCATGTCAAGGTCTATGACTGCCAGATCGACCTCCTGTCTGCTGACCAGATCATAAGCCTCCTTTTCCTCCTGGAAACTCCGCAGAATCTCCAGCTCCTCTACATACCTTGCTTCGCGTAAAAATCCCTCGATCACGCAGGATTCCCCACTAATTAAAATTGTTTTCATAATCTCCTCCAAAATTAAAAAACATATTCCTATTTTATTACTTCCCTCTTTAAAAGTCAATAAAACTATTTCTCAAAATGTATTATATTTTCTTGACTTATGGCACAAAATGGGCATACTATTATTAAGAAAATTAAGTTCATTAAAAGGAGACATCTATGCATATGATTCACATCAGGGAGTTATTCCGCCACCCGGAAAAATATTATGACCAGACCATTAAAGTATGCGGCTGGATCCGCAATATCCGCGATTCGAAAAACTTCGGTTTTATCGTAATCAACGATGGAACATTTTTCCGGCCGTTACAGATCGTTTACGATAATACGTTAGATAATCTGGAGCAGATCCGTCATCTGAACATCGGCGCTGCACTGATCATCACCGGCCGCTTTATCGCTACACCGGATGCCAAACAGCCCTTTGAGCTTCATGCACAAAGTATCGAGGTCGAAGGGCCGTCCCGTCCGGATTACCCACTTCAGAAAAAGAGACATTCTCTGGAATATCTTCGTTCCATCCCACACCTTCGTCCCCGCACAAACACCTTTCAGGCTGTTTTCCGCATCCGCTCTCTGGCCGCTTATGCCATACACAGATTTTTTCAGGACAACGACTTTGTATATGTCCATACACCGCTGATCACAGCAAACGATTGTGAAGGTGCCGGCGAAATGTTCCATGTAACAACCTTTGATCTGGACAAGGTCCCCCTTACGGAGCAGGGACAACCGGATTTTTCCCGGGACTTTTTTAACAAGGAGACCAATCTCACCGTCAGCGGCCAATTAAACGGGGAAACTTATGCAATGGCATTTCAGAATATATATACCTTCGGTCCTACATTCCGGGCAGAAAATTCCAATACTGCCAGACACGCAGCCGAGTTCTGGATGATCGAACCGGAAATGGCATTTGCCGATCTGGAGGATGACATGAGAGTGGCCGAAGATATGCTTAAATACATTATCCGATATGTACTGGAACAGGCCCCGGAGGAAATGGAATTTCTGAATCAATATATAGACAAAGGACTTCTGGATCGTCTTCATCATGTTATAAACGCCGATTTTGCCCATGTTACTTATACAGAAGCTATCCGGCTTTTGCAGGAGCATACAGAGGAATTTACTTATCCGGTGGAATGGGGCTGCGATCTTCAGACGGAGCATGAGCGTTACCTTACGGAAAAAATATTCAAACGTCCTGTCTTTGTGACAGACTATCCAAAGGAGATCAAAGCATTCTATATGAAGCTTAACCCGGATGGAAAAACCGTTGCTGCCATGGACTGCCTTGTGCCGGGGATCGGAGAGATCATTGGCGGCAGCCAGCGTGAAGAAGATCTGGATCTGCTGCTGCAGCGCATGAAAGAAACAGGTATGAATACTGAGAATTATGAATTTTATCTGGATCTGCGCCGATATGGTACTACACGCCATGCCGGTTTTGGATTAGGCTTTGAACGGTGTATCATGTATCTCACCGGTATTTCGAACATCCGTGATGTGATACCATTTCCACGAACCACCAGTAACTGTGAATATTAAATACACTTCCACAATAATGAAGCCCCGGGATCAAACGACCCCGGGGCTTTTTGTCTGCCTGAATCTATCTGTTATTTAACAAATTTGATACGGTATACACCACTGGCTGATTTTGTTACCTTAGACACCTTAATGTAATATGTGCCTGCAGCAAGTGTATTTCTGGAAGCAAGCTTCTTTCCCTTATTGCCGATCAATGATGTACTGTTGATCAGTGTATAATGACGGTTTGCAGGAATGATCTGTACCTTCAGATTAGATACCACACCGGTACATGCTGCTGAAATGTTGATACGAAGCTTAGAGCGCTTTGTAAGCTTCACCTTATACCAGTCACTCTTCTTCATTCCTTCGTTGATCAATACCATTCCATCTGCTGATTTTCCCTTTTTGATCACTTTTGCTTTCTTTTTGCTCTTGCCGCTCTTATCCTTCCATGCCTTTGTTTCAGCTTTTAACTGATATCTCTGGCTGGAGGCAACAGCTACATAATAGGTTCCCTTTTTCAGCGCATACTTCTCTGTGTAAGAATTCAGATTGGAAAGATATGCATTGTGAAGAGGCACCTTCTTGGCATTACAAAGCTGTGCATTCAGTCCGGATGCCTGCAGTGCCGTGCCATTCTCACGGTACTCATTACCACAGATCACAACAAGACCGTTCTTCTTTACCACAAGCTTATGATACAGAGTTTTTCCTGTATTACCTGTGAAAACCGGCTGGAACGTATTCGTTAATGTTACCTCCTGTCCGGAAAATGAATAAGCCACCAGCTTGATCGTAGCTGCACCGTCCGGAACGATAGAAGACCATTTAAATCTTACATAATAAGTTGCCGCTGCAGGTGCGATAAATGTCTTATCAACGATCTGTGTACTACCTGCTGCCATAGTATTGGATGTGCCTGCAGACGTATTGCAATTCTGATCAGAGAAAAATCCCATCTCAATTGATGCGGCTGCTCCTGATGTAACAGCTGCTGCCACTTCAACAACACCCGGCTTCTCTACACGGACCGGAACCACTACGTTCGGTGTCGTTGCTGACTTTCCCTGCAATGTTACAGTAGCCTGTGCCGGTGTTGGCAGAGACGCATAGTCTGTTACAACAGGCGGATTGATCACGGCTGTTGTTTCTGCCTTAGCATTTGATACATTTGCTGCTCCGGAAACCATACCGGCTGTCATCGCCAGAGCAAGTACCATAGACAATACCTTCTTTAATCTCTTCTTCATTTTATTCTCCATTTCTTCATTATGTACGAAAGGTACCATGTACCCTCCCTGCACCCATCATGATTGATGCAGTCCATGATATGAAAAAAGCCGTAAAACCGAATTTCTCAATTTTACGACTTTAACTGGGCTACAAGGATTCGAACCTTGAAATGCTGGAGTCAGAGTCCAGTGCCTTACCGTTTGGCGATAGCCCACTATGCTGTACTTGTTTATTTCTCTCTCACAAGCCTTGCTTAGTATAAAACAATTTTTGAGGTTTTGCAAGTGTTTTTTTGAATTTTTTTTATTTTTTTTGCAAAAAACCTCACAAATCCCCATAAATTCAGCATTTCAGGCCATACCAATTTTTTCGCGTACCTTCTGCAGCAACGCAAAAATAAGAAAAAATACAAGATTGACCAGCACAATACTTGCCCCCGCCGGAGTAGAAATACAATAAGATACAATCATACCGGTACAAAAGCATACCACAGACAGCACACCCGCACTGATGATCACTGCACGAAAGCTTTTAAAAAGCCTCATGGAGGTGAGTGCCGGAAAGATGATCAGACTGGATATGAGCATAGCCCCCATCATCTGCATACCTAATACGATCGTAACCGCCGTCAGTATAGAGAGAAGTGTATTGTACAGCCCCACTCTCACTCCTGTTGCCTTGGAAAAGCTTTCATCAAATGTCACCGCAAATATATTGTGATAAGAAAAAACAAATAATATCAGTACCAATACCGACAAGATGACACTTAAAACAACATCCTCCTTTGTCATAGCCAGAATACTTCCAAACATATAGCTGCATACATCCGTTGTCATACCTGTGGTCAGAGATGTTACCGACACACCGATTGCCAGTGCCGATGCAGAAAGAGCTGCGATGGCAGCATCACTTTTGATCTTGTTATTCTCTGTCATTCGAAGAAGAAAAAAGGCAGAAACAATAACCACCGGTATTGATAATTTCAGAGGAGCTATCCCACAAGCCAGTGCGATCGACAGTGCCCCGTAAGATACGTGGGATAAACCGTCTCCGATCATGGAATACTGTTTTAATACAAGGCTCACTCCCAGAAGTGCTGCACAAAGGGATACCAATATACCTACGACAAACGCCCTTACCATAAAGGGATACGACATAATCTGCATGATCAGATCAATCATTTATAATCCTCCATTCTACTCTTTCCTGATACGATATCTTTCTTTATGAAAATATCTGTGCATACTCAGACTCTTTATATTCCGCTACTGTTCCAAAAAAATACCCATCATCGCTGATATGAAGTATCTTGTCCGCATATTTCAGGGCATTGGCCAGATCATGGGTAACCATAACAACCGCCATCCCCTCCTGATGAAGCAGCTCCATGCTCTCATACAAGGTATTGGCCGCCATGGGATCAAGTCCTGTAACAGGTTCATCCAACACCAGTATCTTATCTGCCGCACAAAGAGCTCTTGCCAGTAAAACACGCTGCTGCTGCCCTCCGGAAAGCTCTCCGTAACATTTCCCCGCCAGCTCTGCGATCCCCAGATGCTCCAGATGTCTTCTTGCTTCCTGCTTCTCCTTCTTTTTATAAAACGGCCGGAAATGCATATCATTTAAAAAGCCCGACAGAACCACTTCCATAACACTGACCGGGAAATTGCGCTGTATCTGCGTCTGCTGCGGAAGATACCCTACCGCTCCCTTTCCCGCGGAACGATTGATCTGTACGATACCGCTTACCGGCTTCAAAAGTCCCAGCAGCGACTTGATCAATGTACTTTTTCCCGATCCGTTTTCCCCGATCACGCAGATATACTGCCCTTCCTGTATCTCAATATCCAAATGTTCGATCACGGATTTATTTTCATACCCCAGGCAGGCATCCCGACATGATATCAGCCAGTTTTTTTCCATATTATCCATACTACCTCTTTTCTATCCCGGAAATTATATTGTCAAATCTGAAAACTCTTTTCATTTTACTCATTTTCTCCCGTTTGTCAAGGAAACAAATTAGAAATTATTGTAAATTCTTTGTAATCAAAAACGGAGAGACTACGGTTTAACAACCGCAGCTCTCCGTTTTATTATCATATTACAGCCCCGTCCTCATAAAACAAGGCTGTCTTCCACATCACTTATGATCACATGGCTACTGATACCTTCGTGACTGACAAAGACTCCAGAAAACATAATACAGCATCTACAACCCTGTGGCATAACTCGATAATATACTGACAGTCCCGCTTGACTACGCTTTCCACCTGGAGATACTTGTCATGCATCCTCCGGATCATTGCCAAAATATCACTGGGGCTCTGCATTTCCATCTGTTTGCGCTTTCTGATCGCTTCCGGGCTGTGCACATAGGCTCGAAGTTCTTTTTTTAACTCCTCCTCATAGATACAATGATCTTTTAAATTCCCCGGGTAATTCGCATTGTGTGGAAATGTAAAGTAATCAGAAACATAATGGGTGATCATCCCTAAATGTCTGCAGAAATAGCAGTTTATCCCCTTCTGGGGATCAAAATGTGATACCAGTTTCTGAAATTCCCTTTCTAATACTTCAAAGGAATCCTCTATCGTATGTCTGCGTACCAGAAAAGACGGCATGCAGTCCGGCAATACACTGCCCATGTAAAAGGAACCTTTATGAAGCTTCAGGGCATCCATCCCCTCGCTGTTCATCAAATACCATGCAAGTGATATATGGGATTTCTTTCTCATATCGACCTCCCCACCGATATACACATCTGTTGAATCCTATCAGATGTATATCACCTTTCTGTATCAATTGTACAACTATCATAAATTTTTTTCAAGTTTTTTCTGATATTTAAGTAAATTTTCCTAAATTGTCAGAAAATACCGTTTCCCCTAACTGCATCTTGACAAGAGCCTTTCCGCTAGGTAAAATAGGAGCAATACTATCTAATTATATTATTAAGAAATGGAGTTGATTTTTTGGATTCGAGTGACGCCTCGCAGATTATCATTTTATTGATTTTACTGCTTCTTTCTGCTTTCTTTTCATCGGCAGAAACGTGTCTGACAACCGTAAACAAAGTACGTATGCAGTCTATGGCAGAGGACCATGTAAAAAATGCTTCTACTGTTCTCAAGCTGATCGAAAAGCCGACACAGCTTTTAAGCGGTATCCTGATCGGCAACAACATCGTCAACCTGACTGCATCCTCTCTTACCACCTCCTATGCTATACGTTTAGCACAAAGGAATGGATTACCGATATCAGCCAGTGTATTCACCGGTATTGCAACCGGCGTACTCACTGTACTGATCCTGATCTTTGGAGAGATCGTACCAAAATCTCTGGCAACCGTAAACGCAGAGAAGCTTGCATTAATATATGCCAAGCCTGTCTATGCGCTCACCCAGATACTGCGTCCGGTTTCATTTTTAATGAACCAGTTTTCATTTGGACTTCTAAAGCTTTTACGGGTAGATGTATCTCCCCGTCCTGCAATTACTGAAAATGAGCTTCTGACAATGGTAAATGTCAGTCATGAAGAAGGCGTGATCGAGCGTGAAGAACGTGAAATGATCACAAATGTGGTGGATTTCGGAGATTCCCTGGCAAAGGATGTTATGGTTCCCAAAATGGACGTAGAGTTTGCCAATGTGGATTTTACCTATCAGGAATTACTGGAATGTTACAGCAAAAAGAAATTCACACGAATGCCTGTATATAAAGAAAGCCGCGACAATATTCTCGGCATTATCAATTTAAAGGATATCTTCTTCTATGAGGGTTCCCATGAAGATTTCAAGATATCCGAAGTGATGAGAGAGCCTTATTTCACTTATGAATATAAGAGAATCTCCGAACTCTTTTTTGAAATGAAAAAAGAGTCAATCCCTATGGCGATCGTTCTGGATGAATACGGCGCTACTGCCGGTCTTTTGACCATCGAAGACCTGATCGAGGAAATTGTCGGTGAGATCCGCGATGAATACGATGGCTATGAGGAAGATGAGATTACCCGGTTAGATGATGAGAACTACATATTACTGGGTGTGGCAAAGCTGGATGATATCAATGAGCAGCTTGGTATTGATCTGGAATCAGAGGATTATGACTCGATCGCCGGTCATATCATCAATCTTCTGGATCATTTTCCAAAAACCGGCGAACGGGTTTCTGATAAATATGCAGAATATCTCGTCCTCGCTGCCGAAAAGAATCGTATTGATAAAGTAAAGGTGCATCTGCTGCCTCAGAACACAGATGAGGATGACCACGATTTTGAAGCAACATCCCACGATGACGCTTCCAGTGATCAATGAGCATTTTTCACAAATTAGAATAAACCAGACAAAACAAGACCTGCAATTTGAAGCAAACGATCAAATTGCAGGTCTTTATATTATGTACAGGCAAATGCCCGTAACATTGTATCTACTCTCCCGAAACGCAGTCTGTAAACTCACATGCTTTTATCTGCGTTCCAACTGCCTTATCTATGGCACCTCCACTAATGTCTGAAATGCATCGCACAAACCGGCTTTCCCGGATCGCTCCATTTCTACCAAGCATGGTAATCCCTGCACCGCTTTTTCCGCGACAATTGACAAACAGACACCTCTCTATAGTTCCTCCCTGGCAATGCACTCCGCCATTTTGACAATAATTAAAAATACATGATGTGATCTGCGGCTGGTATGCATTAAACACTGCCCTGCCGCCCCTCATATTGCAAAATACCGTCTTTTCTGCTTCGAGCCGCGTAGCGCTGGAAAAAATCCCGCTCCAATTTCCCATACCATCCAATCGGCTTTTTGTGATCTTACACCCCCTGGCATGCTCCAGCACGATCATGTCCTGATGCTGCACATCATCTGCCATAAGACATACACTGTCCATTTCCAAATATCCCCTGCAGCGGATCGGATACCTTAAGTATACCACGGCATCATGGATCCACAGACTCCCCTGAGAAGTAATATCTAATTCACAATCCAGGATCGTATTTACTCCAATCTCCGCCTTATCTGAAATTTCCATTCCCCTCGGCTCTATAATATACTGTATCATCTCTGTCCGCTCCGGAAAACATTCGATGTAATGCAGTTCTGAAATGTTATTTTTTACCGGACCAATGCAAAAAACGGCAGCTCCATACTCCGAAGCATAGCATTTCTTAAAATAGCAGTCTCTGATCTCCATGGTATTTTTCCCATACACAGCTCCGCCTCTGGTCGCCTCGCAGTGCAAGAACCGGCTATGCAGAAGACGTGCAGCTCCATCCCGGATCAAAACGGCTCCTCCCTCCTCATCAGAATAGCAGTGATGAAACAAAGTGCCCTCAATATGGAGTGTTTCTCCCCAGAAACGTACCGCCGCACCTCTGGTGGTGTGATGAATCTCACAATCCCTGATCACTGCACACCCATCCTGTGCCCGCAGCAGCATGCCATAATTTCTACAGTCAATATCGCACTGCTCCATACGGATACTTCCTGCACGGCGGATATTAATGCATGCCCTGTGTGCCGCACTCTTCCGGATGATCCTGCTGTTTTCCGCAATAAGACTGCCTCCGTCAATGGTAATATTCCCATAGATACGCACAACTGCATGGTCCAGCCGCAACTCCATTCCGTCCCGCAGAACAATATCTTCCCTGATCACACAACGATCCACCAGACGTATCCGTTTCTTTTTTTCAAAATCGGACTGGGTACACTCAAAAGCATCGTATAACGTCATCAGATAATATTTCAGCTCCATCAGGGATAACCCTAATTTACCTTCGGACATCTGTGCAAATATCTTACGACAGACCTCCTCATTCTCTTTTCCCGCCTCCCGGATAAAGCTTTCAAACAGCCTCATATACTTATCCGGCACCTCCAGCATACGTGCAAAAAGCCATATATTGTCCGACTCTGCCCGGCTGCGCTGTGCCTCAGAGGATATATTATAAAGATCCAGCATAAGAAAATAACGTTTTGCTCCCGGTTCCGTGTGATTGTACAGATAGTCCAGCACATCACTTGGATCAGTTGATCTTTTTACTACCTGAACCATTTCTGCTGCATTCAGCTCCAATCCGTGGTGCAGTAAACGCTCCAATTCATAATTCTGCTCCGGTGGTGTTTCCTGATTTTTTTCAGCCTGTATCATAACAGCCGCTGCATAATATATCTTAAATTCCTCATTTTCAAAATATAACGGATGCTTTGGTGTCAACCAGGATTTCTTTTTATAATATAACTTGGTCTGATTACCTATGATCATATAACCCCTGCCTTTCCCCGTATCTCCTGCTATAACACATTAAAAAATGCGTTTTCCGGCGGTTCACAGGAAATGCACTGACACTCCTCTACCCGCTGACCTAATTTCTGAAATTTGAAATATACGGCAGCCGCCAGATACTTTGCCGAACATTCCCTGAAGCTGCAATGATCCAGAAGCACATCATGTATGGTATCTGCATAGACAGCCCCTCCGTATTCCGCATTTCCGCTCTGAAATTCACAATTTACGATCTCTGCCCTGGCACTCCCCTCAATAGAGACCATGCCTGCTCCGCAGTCACTAAAATGTGTATCATGGATCCGGACCGCATTGCCCTCAAAGGATATCGCTCTGACCCCGTCGGTCCGCCGGAACCAGCAGTCATTGATCAATAAATATCCTGTGGTTTGTTTCAGCAGGCCACAGTGACCACCACAATCCACAGAGGTATCCGTCAGCATAACAACAGCCGCACCTTCGATCGACAGCCAGTACGGAGACGAGCATCCTGTAATGGTAATATGTCCGTGATCCACCTGAAATCTTCCACCATGAACAATAATGCTTCCCTCAACACTCATATCCGCTCCATGGATCAACAGGGATCCGCCCTTATCTACCTCAATATCCCCCTGTACGGTCATAGGATAGTCTAAAACTACCGTTTCACCATCCCTTATCCTCATTCCTCTGCTTTGTTTTTCCATATAAAACTGTGGAAAAAACCATGTCAGAAAATCATATCGAATATGATAACCTTCCTCCGAAAAGTCATTCACCAGCTCCACAGCCTTTTGAATATCTTTTTTTCTCATGCATTGATAAAAGCCCTCAAAGAAGTCCGTCTCCGTACCGGAAAACTGAAATACCTGCAAAAAATCCTTCAGAACGGCCCGGCAGTATTCCTCTGACCATACTGCGTGATTTAAAATGCTATACAGATCCAGTGTAAAACAATACTGCTCTTCTTTCCCTCCCAGCAATGCAAACACCTTATCGATCCATTCTTCGAAATGATTGTTCAGATCAAAAAAAATCTGCTGCCATTGATATTCCGGTAAATGCATGGCTCTTAAAATATCTTCAAAAAAATCCTGTGTTTCCATAATGGACTTCATATGTCCCATAGACATCACTCCAAGTCCAAAACAATATGTATACTGAAATGATGGATTCTTTTTCCAAAACGGATGATGTTTTTCCATATTGACAGTCATTCCTTTCTGCGCATCTGAAAATCCCTACGGATTATTCTTTGCCCGTTTCTGCTGCCCCATTTTTCCAAAATGGGCCACATTCTCCTTTAACATGATCACAGCCTTTTTTACCTCCCCCATAAAGTATTCATTTTCTGCCCGGCTGCTTTTCAGATAATTTCGATTCAAAAAAGGTATCATCGTACCCTCACCGGCAGCAATATGCAGATCAATATTATACGGGATCACAGCTAATTTCTCCCCCGGGATATGGTACTGTTTTTTTATAAATTCCAGATCAAACGGATTCTCTTTCTCATATTGACCAACCAGGAAAACCGATTTCGGCAAAATAGACATATAATGCTCAAAATAATCGTCCCATGCCTCCCTGTCCTGATCAATACTGACCACTACCATATCTGCTTCTTCCAGAATCTGGACGGAGCTTGCATTCCCTCTGGACTCTGTATCAATAAATACCATATCGGAAATATTTTCCAGACACTCAAACAAATCCTTATGTGCCAGTTCAAACTCATAGTCAAACACTTCACGATTCACAATGTAGCTTTGCGGGAGATAATAGATACTTGAATATAATAGAGGGATAGATGCTTTCCTGATCAGCTGTTCATTTGCCGTGCCGGTATATAATCGCTTCAATATGTACTCGATACCATATTTATTATAATACTGCCCGGTTTCATGAAGCATCGCAATCTTGTCAGGAGATAACAGCATACCATTGAGATTGTTGACATTGTAATGATTCTCCAAAAGAACGCTTCTGCCAAGCCCCGCTATGGCAGATACAGCTGCAATGCAGACCATATTGGTGGATACACCACCATTTTTTCTGATGTTACTCCAAAATGCAATTTTCATTTAATTAACCATGCCTTTCCTACTCCTGCCGTCTCTGATCAGCAGGAACAAATCTACGTCTAAAATAATTTCTCTCATCTTGTTACCCGGAATATGTCGTATGACAATCATATGATAATTTGACGATCCCGTAAAGGCATTTTAATTTTTTCTACTTTTTTAATAAATTCGCGTGTCACATTTTGTTGTATAATTCAGAAAATGCCATGTACGACAAGGCATTTTCTGATTTTGCCTACTATGAAACTACAGCTCATTTTTTGTTCCATTCTCATGATCCACCTATCTTCTTCAAGATATCTTAATGATTATTTCGGCTAAATATTCTAAATTTTTAAATATATCCCTTAATAATGACAAAAATTGTCCGGAGCGCTTTTTACTGTGTGCACAGAAACGATACATCCAATTGATCTCCGCCACGATGGATGCCTGATCGTTTTTCTGCATAGTCTGATAACGTCCAAACCGCAGCAGATAAAACAAAAACAACTCTCCCAATGTCAGAAACAAGCCGTCCTCTCCCGATTCATCCGGAAACTCCAGACAACGGCTGTATACCCGGTACAAAATATAGTTTCCGGTAAATTGTTGCAGCTTCTCCCCATACTCCTCTTGAAATGCCATCATATGACTTATAATTTCCGCTGCTCCATAATCCTTTTCAAAATAATCAAAGCTTCCCTGCAGATAATGAAGCTCCGGTGAAGAAGACAGGATTTCCAGACATCCGTCCATCAGATGGTACATGCAGTGATATAATTTCCACAAAAAAGGAACCCTTTCTTCCATAGAGAGGGATGCTGCCGCGGAGCGTTTCTCTAAAAAATCCATAAACCTCTCCAGCCCTTCCCTTCGCTCCTTCTCATAAGGAAGCTCCCTCCAGTGTATCTTCTGCTTTGTTTCCCCATCTGTCATGTACCAACCCACGGACTTCGTCCAGAGATACCCGGCTGTCACAGGACAGGATGCTGCCATTGACATCCAGTAATCCCCCCGCACTCTGCCTGCCAGTCTCGGAAACTTCCGGCAGGTAATACAAAGCATCTCTTCGCTGCTGTTTCTCTGTATACGGCACAAACCGTCCGGATCAAGCATCACACAGCTTCCATCCGGACGGTTCATAAAATAATATCCGTCTCGCTTTTTTTGTATATGCCGCAGAATATCCTCTTTCAATTCCAATCCCGGCAACGTATGAAACCGTTCCATTGCCTCTTCATCCACCCGGATACTCCATCCTGCACAGCATGTAGAGGGACATTCCCCTGCCATACAGGAGAATGTCTTGTAAATATCTAAATAATAATATCTCATCGCTCTAAAATGTCAGATCGGACTTTGCCTGAAGCAGTTTTGCTCCATTAACGATCACTGCAACGCCGGCAGCAATGCCACCAACGATCAAAAGAATCCCTGTGACCAGACTAAATGCTCCTACTGATTTCATCGTCTTATAAACCTTCTCTGCCATAACGCTCCTCCATTTTCTTACTTACATCCATACTCTTTATAATATGCATCAATGGCTGCTTTAATCGTATCATCGATCACAATTTTACCCTGACACTCCTTATTGTACAGACATTCAACCACATCCTCCATGGTTACGATGGCATTGGCACCAAAGCCATACTTTTCCTGAATCTCGTCCAACGCACTGGCATTGCTGGAAAGACCTCTCTCCATACGGTTCAGGGATACCATCAGACCAAGGATCTCCACGTCTCCCTGTGCCTGGATGATCGGGAATGTCTCCTCGATGGACTTACCGGATGTGGTGACATCCTCAATAATAACCACCTTATCTCCGTCCTTGATCTTGCTGCCCAAAAGGATACCGGTATCTCCGTGATCCTTTACCTCCTTACGGTTAGAGCAGTAACGGATCTCCTTGCCGTACAGCTCATCAAAAGCCATCGTCGTAGCGACACTAAGAGGAATTCCCTTATAAGCCGGTCCGAAAAGCACATCAAAATCATCCCCGTAATGCTCATGGATTGCTTTTGCATAATACTGACCCAGCTTGCGAAGCTGTGCCCCTGTCACATAGGCTCCCGCATTCATAAAAAATGGGGATTTGCGGCCGCTCTTTAATGTGAAGTCACCGAACTTCAATACATTGCTCTCCACCATAAACTCGATAAATTCCTGCTTGTACTGTTCCATTGTATGATACCTCCTTATTTTTAATAAATATATCTTCCACTACACCGTCTGCGAAAATCTCGACAAGAACTGTCTCGTCCTCTCCTCCTGCGGATTCTCGATTACCTGCTTGGCATCGCCCTGCTCCACGATCACGCCGCTGTCCATAAAGATCACCTGATCAGCCACATCCCTGGCAAATGCCATCTCGTGGGTTACGATAACCATGGTCATATTCTGATCTGCCAGACTGCGGATCACCTTTAAAACCTCTCCGGTAAGCTCCGGATCCAGAGCCGAAGTCGGCTCATCAAAGCAGAGGATATCCGGTTTCAAGGCCAATGCTCTTGCAATCGCCACACGCTGCTGCTGACCACCGGAAAGCTGGTGTGGATAATGCTCCATACGATCGGACAGCCCCATCTTGTCCAAAAGTTCCTTCGCCTCTGTCTCGATTTCCTCGTAAATCTTCTTTTTGTTTTCCTTAAAGCCCGGCTTTCCCTTTTCCAGAAGCTGCCTTGCCAGCATAACATTCTGCAGTGCCGTATACTGCGGAAACAGATGAAACGCCTGAAATACCATACCAAAATGAAGACGCTTCATGCGGATATCCTTCTCCTTGATGGAGGAAGCATCCTGTGCGTCAAACAGGGTTTCTCCCTGCACAATGATCTTGCCTTTGTCAGGTCTCTCCAAAAAGTTCAGACAACGTAAAAGTGTTGTCTTACCGGATCCGGAGGAACCAATGATTGCCAATGCCTGTCCCTTTTCCAGCGAAAAGGAAATATCCTTCAGAACCGGGGTACGGTCAAAGGATTTCTCGATATTTTGTACTTCTAAGATTGCCATTCGATTGTCCTCCTATTTGAAATATTCCAGTTTACGCTCCAGCCATCCAAGGAACAGCGTGAGTATACCACTAAATACAAGATAATAAACTGCAGTAAAGAATAACGGCCAGATCTGTCCGGAAATACCCTGGGATCCCTTCAGGAATGCCTGACCTGCCCAGATGATCTCCTGCAGAGCAATGATACGCGCCAGTGAGGTATCCTTCACCAGAGTAATGATCTCATTGGAGATCGGAGGGACGATCCGTTTGATCATCTGCAACAGAGTAACCTTAAAAAAGATCTGCCGCTTTGTCATACCAAGTACAAGACCGGCTTCCTGCTGCCCCTTCGGCACGCTCTGAATACCACCACGGTATATCTCGGAAAAATAGCAGGAATAATTGATGATAAAGGACACTGCCGCCGCCATAAATCTGCCTTCCTCACCGCCGCTCCAGATCGTTTTGCCCAGAACCAGCCCAGGGAAATAATAGATGATCAGAAGCTGGATCATCAATGGCGTTCCACGGATGATCCATACGATAAGCTTCGTAAGATACCTTAACGGACGAAATCCGGATAGCGATCCAAATGAAATAATAAGTCCCAGTGGAAAAGCCCCCAGAAGTGTCACAAAAAATAACTTTAATGTTTGTAAAAAGCCCACATTTAATGCATGAAATACAATGGGCATCTGTTCCATAATCGTTGACATCATTATACCTGCCTTTTAATATTTCTCTCTTTGCATAGCAAAAGCTGCCGCAAATATTACATCACGGCAGCCACGCTTTTATGTATTACTGTTCGATGAGTGCCGCCTGGACACCATACTTCTCGGCTGTCTTCTTCATACTGCCATCCTTGTAGCTCTCAGCAAAAAAGTCATTCAGCTTCTCTGCCATATCAGATCCCTTACGGAAACCAACACCATACTCCTCACTGTTAAAGCTTGCGGTATAAGTAAGCTTCTCGTAACCGGTGCCCTTGCCAACCATGGCGGCTGCCATCAGGGAATCGATCACAGCGGCATCAGATGTTCCGGCGGAAACCTCCATCAGCGCATCTGCCTGTGCCTTAACGGATGTGTAATTGTAACCAAGGTTAGAAAGCTCCTTCTCTCCGGCAGAACCAGCCTCTACTGCAAAGTTCAGCTCCTTCATGCTCTCTACAGTGCTGTATTTATCCTTGTCTGCCTCTTTTACGATAGCAACCTGTGCATTGTTGCAGTATGCATTGGTGCATGCCATAGAGCTTGTCACCTCGTCAGTCAGTGTCATACCGTTCCATACACAGTCAATAGACTTTGCATCCAGCTCCAGGACTTTATTGTCCCAGTCGATCTCTACGAACTCAGCCTTAGCGCCAAGACTCTTTGCAAATGCCTTTGCCATATCTGCATCAAAACCGATCCACTCATCGGATCCCTTCTGATAATCCATTGGCTCAAAATC
>CADAKW010000014.1 GCA_902788645.1 uncultured Lachnospiraceae bacterium | reverse complement strand
GATCAGAAGGCGGAAGATGCCAAGAAAGAGATTGATCAGATGGAGGATCTGACACAGGAGGAAAAAGAAGCTGCGAAAGCAGAGATTGATAAGAAAGCAGAGGAAGCTAAAGAAGAGATCACCAAGGTGACAGATCCTGCCGATAAGAGTAAAGTGACTGCGAATAAAGATATTGCAGATGTGGATATCAGGAAGGAGCAGGATAAGGCAGCCGAGAAGGATCTTGGAAATGCGAAAGATACCGCAGCAAAAGAAATTGACAAGAAATTGGAAAATGCCCTCCATGCTGTTGATAAGCTGACAAATCTGTCGGAGGCAGAAAAGGAGAAAGCGAAGGAAGAAATTAAGAAGCAGGCGGAGGATGCCAAGAAAAACATACAGGATGCGACAGGAAAGTCGAATGTAAAAAATACAAAGACAGAGATATCTGCTGACATTGTAGAAAAAGTTGATGATGCCAAGAAAAATGACTATAACCAGACAAAGGACGAAACGGCAAATGGAGTATTAACAGTTGTTGCAGATTCTGAGGAAGAAACCGCTGCTGATAAGAAATATAAAGTCAGTCTGCGGCTGGGAAATACGGAGGTTGAGTCAAAGGATTCTGTTGCGGCAGGGGAAAAGGTGTCCTTTGATCAGATTCCGGATGGTATTTACAATCTGGTAGTATCGGATGGAGAGAATCAGCGCACGACATACGTTAAGGTGGCAAACGGAACCGCTACAGAGGTGGGAAAGGTTTCTTTAAGCAGTCAGAGTACATCTGTGGATGTAAAGCTTGGCGCACCGGACATTGCTGTGGCAGGTTTGGAAAAGGTATATGATACCGATGTCTTTAAAGAGAATGAAGAAGCGGTAGAGGTGATCCGGAACGGAAGCGGAAAGGTTGATGTGAAGCTTACGGCGGATAATGTCGATCAGAAAGATGAGATGATCGAAAAGATTGTTCCGGAAGGGAAGGAAATTAACCGTTATGCAGAACTTTTGGCGGATATGATCGTCACGGATGCGAATGGAAAAACACAGAATTATAATCTGAATGATATTCAGCAGCTTGTGTTGATCGCAATGCCTTTGAATGAGAAGGAAAAGAATCATACCGGATATGTATTGTACCGGAAACATAATGACGGTACAGGGGAAAAGGTGGAGAGTCTGCCGATGTTGACAGGAACAGAGATCACAGCGCCAACTGGCGAAGGGTTCTATATGGATCAGAACTATGTATATATATGGGCGCGGAAATTCTCTGTATATGCGTTGGCTTATGATGCAGGCAGCGTTGCACCGACACCAACGCCGGTAGAGCCAACACCAACGCCGGTAGAGCCAACACCGACACCGGTAGAGCCAACACCGACACCGGTAATTCCAACAGATATACCGGCAATACCGACAGAGACACCGGCGATGCCAGCAGAAACACCGACAGCCACTAAGGCACCATCCAAAGTTAAGGATCAGTCAAAGCTTAGTGGCAATGACATTGATAAGCTGAAGCTGCCATTGCTGCTTGCACAGGGAAAAGGCGGAGACAAAAAGATTTCCTTAACCTGGACGAAGCTGAAAAAAGCAACGGGATATGAGTGCTATTGGTCATACTGTGACGGCAGGAAATTCTTCCGAAAGTTTAAGGCAACGAAGAATGGAAAAGCGGAAGCAGTACATAAAAAATTGAAAAATAATCGCAAGTATAAGTATTTTGTAGTTGCTTATCAGATGGTAGATGGTAACAAGATTTATATTGCAAAATCACCACAGCTGCATATTGCCATGAAAGCGGATAAGCAGACAAACGTGTCTAAGCTTATGGTCAATGTGACAAAGGTAACCTTGAACAAAGGAAAAACATTCCGGACAGAGTGCAGGTCAACACTGGAAAATGTCAAGAAAAAACAGGTGCTTCATGCGAAGGAGTATCGTTATTATACCTCGGATAAGAAGATCGCTGTCGTAGACAAAGACGGACAGATTAAGGCAACAGGAAACGGAAAATGTACTGTTACGATTATCGCCAACAACGGTGTTTATCGTGAGATCAGTGTGACTGTTTCAAAAACAGCAAAGGCGACAAGGGCGAAAGCACTTGTGACCGATGGCACAAAATTTACCGACAAGGCAACAAAAGCGGTTTATGTGATCACATCATTGAAGAATAAAACCGTGGCACTGGCAGGTACGGAGGATGTACAGCTCAAAGATCTGGACACGGCAGTAACAGTGAAATATGAGGGGACAGTATATCGTGTGACCGCTATTGCTGATAACGCATTTGCAGGAAATAAGACGCTGGAATCCGTAACGCTGCATAAGGATATCCAAAGTGTTGGAAAAACAGCTTTTAAGAACTGTAAAAATCTGAAGAAAGTAACTGTCTATTCTGTAAAATGGAATAAAGAAAGTCTGGGAACCAATGCGTTTCAGGGTATTTCCTCCAAGGTACATGTATACTGCATGGAAAGTGTCTGGGAGAAATACGAAGCACTTGTGGAAAAAGCAAACATTCCAAAAGGTAAAATGATCAATCTCATTGAAAAATAATTGATCTACCTTCTCAAAAAGCTTTTCACTCTGTAGAAATACGGGGTGGAAGGCTTTTTGTTTTTGACTGTTCCGACTTTACTTTTCCCGGTCCTCGTGGTAAAATGGGCGATGACGAGCAGCACAGACAATCGCAGCTGCAGGTGCCGAAAGGCCGCAGGTGAGGAAAGTCCGGGCTTCACAGGGCAGGATGCCGGATAACGTCCGGTGGAGGTGACTCCCAGGCCAGTGCAACAGAAAAGAACCGCCAGCTTTGGCTGGTAAGGGTGAAAAGGTGAGGTAAGAGCTCACCGCGTCTCCGGTAACGGAGATGGCTGTGTAAACCCCATCCGAAGCAAGACCGAACAGGAACCATACGGCGGCCCGCCGTGTTCCGGGTAGGTTGCTTGAGACTGCCGGCAACGGTAGTCCTAGATAGATGATTGTCTGATACAGAACCCGGCTTACAGTGCTGCTCCTTATTGATTGATAAAGAAAACGGAGAGATAAAGATATGGCACTGACACCAATGATGCAAAAGTATCTGGAAACGAAGGAGGAATACAAGGATTGTATTCTTTTTTATCGTTTAGGGGACTTTTATGAGATGTTTTTTGACGATGCAAAGATCGTATCCAAGGAGCTGGAGCTGACACTGACCGGCAAGAGCTGTGGACTGGAGGAGCGTGCACCCATGTGTGGCGTTCCTTTTCATGCTGTGGACGGTTATCTGGATAAGCTCATCAGCAGAGGCTATAAGGTAGCCATCTGTGAGCAGGTGGAGGATCCGAAGCTTGCCAAGGGCCTGGTGAAGCGGGAAGTAGTCCGTGTAGCCACTCCGGGAACCAATCTCAACATGCAGGCGCTGGATGAGAGCCGTAACAATTATCTTCTCTGTGTGGTATATACGACCAATGCTTACGGTGTGTCTTATGTAGACGTTACCACGGGAGATTATTATGTGACAGAGTTTGATTCGGAAAACAAGCTTCTGGATGAGATTGGCAAGACCATGCCCTCTGAGATCATCTGCAACGATTCCTTTCTGGTGTCGGGAGTCGATCTGGAGGATCTGAGAGGACGTCTGAAGATTGTAGTATCTGCTATTGACCCATGGCACTTTGATGAGGACCGCTGTGTGGACAGCCTTTGCCGCCATTTTCATGTGGGTTCTCTGGACGGACTTGGTCTTGCGGACTATTCCATTGGCGTGACCGCAGCGGGAGCCATCATGCAGTATCTGGAGGAGACACAGAAGATTTCTCTGGATCATATCACGACGATCAAGCCATATGTGCCAAACAGCTATATGCTGTTAGACAGAGCCACCCGGAGAAATCTGGAGCTTTGTGAGACTATGCGGGAAAAGGCCAAGAGAGGATCTCTTTTCTGGGTGCTGGATAAGACCAAGACGGCTATGGGAGCAAGAAAGCTGCGTAATTCCATTGAGCAGCCTCTTTTGGACAAGGATCAGATCAACCGTCGTCTGGATGCCATAGAAACGTTAAATAATAATGCGATTTCCAGAGAGGAGCTTAGAGAGTATTTGTCTCCGATCTATGATCTGGAGCGTCTGATCAGCAAGATCAGTTACCGCAGTGCCAATCCGAAGGATCTGCTGGCATTCCGCCAGTCTCTTGCCATGCTGCCGCCGATCAAATATCTCCTGAACAGCTTTGAGGGAGACAAGCTGCTTGCTTCCTACGGCAATGACCTGGATGACATGGCAGATATCTGCAGTCTCATCACGGATTCCATTGATGAGGATGCGCCTCTTACGGTTCGTGAGGGTGGTATGATCAAGGACGGTTACAACGAGGAGATTGATAAGCTTCGTTCGGCAAAGACCGATGGCAAGAAATGGCTTGCCGGGCTTCTGGAGGAGGAAAAGGAAAAGACAGGAATTAAAAACTTAAAGATTAAGTTTAATAAAGTATTTGGCTATTATCTGGAAGTAACCAATTCCTTTAAGGATCTGGTGCCGGAGGACTGGATGCGAAAGCAGACCCTTGCCAATGCAGAGAGATATACCACGCCGAAGTTAAAGGAGCTGGAGGATACGATCCTTGGAGCTGAGGACAAGCTTTATACTCTGGAATATAATGTATTCTGTGAGGTCCGTGATACCATTTACGGTGAGATTGGCAGGATCCAGAAGGCAGCCAAGATCATTGCCGGTGTGGATATGTTAGCTTCTTTGGCTGTGGTTGCAGAACAGAACAATTACGTGCGCCCGGAAATCCGCAAAAAAGGTGTCATTGATATTAAAAACGGCAGACATCCTGTTGTGGAAAAAATGATCAAAAACGATATGTTTGTGGCAAATGACACATATCTGGACAATGACAAGCACAGGATCAGTATTATTACTGGACCGAATATGGCAGGAAAATCTACATATATGCGTCAGACGGCACTGATCGTGCTGATGGCACAGATCGGTTCCTTTGTACCGGCTGACAAAGCTGTGATCGGTATTGTGGATCGTATCTTTACCAGAGTCGGTGCCTCCGACGATCTGGCGAGCGGCCAGAGTACCTTTATGGTGGAAATGACAGAGGTTGCCAATATTCTCCGGAATGCCACCAGGGACAGCCTGATCATTCTGGACGAGATCGGCAGGGGAACCAGTACCTTTGACGGACTGGGCATTGCCTGGTCTGTGATCGAACATATTGCCGATAAAAAGCTGTTGGGAGCCAAGACCTTATTTGCAACCCATTATCATGAGCTGACGGAGCTGGAGGGCAAGCTGGACAGCGTGGATAATTACTGTATTGCCGTGAAGGAGCAGGGAGATGATATTATTTTCCTGCGCAAGATCATTAAGGGAGGCGCAGATAAGAGCTACGGTATTCAGGTGGCAAAACTGGCCGGTGTCCCGGAAAACGTACTGAAGCGTGCCAGAGAGATCGTGGATGAACTGAGTAATAACGACATTGCCGAGAAGGCGAAGGATATCGCGGTAGAGTACGAAATTCCGGACTATGAGTACGGGATTGAGCAGCAGACTCAAAAACCACGGAAGGTGCGGAAGAAAACAGAATCTGAGATCGAATCGGAAAAAATGGGACAGATCTCATTGTTTGACGGCTACCAGCCAAATGTCAAAACAGATGATATTATTTATGAGCTGCATGATCTGGATCTGTCCACCACAACGCCGATCGATGCCATGAATATTTTATATAAAATGCAGACAAAGCTGCGGGAGAGGATGTAAACGCAGATCAAGGAATAATGTCAGGACGGCTGCCGGAGAAAGGTGTGCTGGCAGCCGGAAGCTTTTGGCAGAAAGGAATGTAAGGATTAAATGTCTAAGATACATGTTCTGAATCAGGATACCATTAATAAGATTGCTGCCGGCGAGGTGATCGAAAGGCCCATGGCAGTGGTAAAGGAATTGACGGAAAATGCGATCGATGCCGATGCCAATGCGATTACCGTAGAGGTGAAGGATGGCGGTAAGGCACTGATCCGTATGACGGACAACGGAGTGGGAATGAATGAGGAGGATGTCCGGCTGGCATTTACGCCTCATGCCACCAGTAAGATTGACGATGCCGAGGATCTGCTCCGGGTATCGACGCTGGGTTTTCGAGGTGAGGCACTTGCCAGTATTTCGTCCGTATCCCAGCTGGAGATGGTGACAAAGACCAGAAATGAGCTGATGGGCTGCCGCTATGAAGCGGATGGTGGAAAGGAGCGGACATTGGAGGCGGTGGGATGCCCGGACGGCACTACGATCCTGGTACGCAATCTCTTTTTTAATACACCGGCGCGTTTGAAATTTTTGAAATCCTCTCCGACAGAGGCAGGATATATCAATACCCTGATCGAGCGTCTTGCGTTGTCTCACCCGGATATTTCCTTCCGGTTTATCAATCAGAATCAGACAAAGCTTCATACTTCCGGAAATGGTAATCTGAAAGACGTAATATATCATATTTACGGTAAGGATATTACGTCAAACCTTCTGGAGGTGGATGCCAGCGAGGTGAGCTGCCAGGTCAAGGGCTTTATCGGTAAACCGATCATTTCCAGAGGTAACCGCAATTATATGAATTATTTTATTAACGGAAGATATATTAAGAGTTCTACGATTCATAAGGCAATCGAGGATGCTTATCAGCCATATACCATGCAGCACAGATATCCCTTTACGGTGCTGCATTTTACGGTTGCACCGGAGTTGGTGGATATCAATGTGCATCCGCAGAAAATGGAGATCCGTTTTTCGGATGCACAGGGGATTTATCAGAGTGTTTACCATGCAGTCAGTGAAGCGTTAAAGCATAAGGAGTTTATTCCGGAGGTATCTCTGGCAGCGCCGGCTTCTAAAGCTGTACCGAAAAAAGGACAGAATACGGCAAAGCCGGTGCGGGAACCGGAAATGTTTGAAAAAAAGAGGATGCAGTCCGTCCAAATTCTGGAGGAGATCAAAAAACAGGATGAAAGATTAAAACAGCAGGGCGTATTGCGGGAAACAGCGGTGTACGGGAAACAGGACGGTACGGAAGCATTAAGAGAGTCGGATCGTTCTGTCTCCAATATGGGACAGAACGAAGCTGGAAAGTTATCAGCTTCAACACAGGAGAATATGAATTCTGCAATGGGCAATGCAGTAAATTCGAAAGTGGTTGATGATGTTTCTGATATGGATACGACAGAAGCGGCTGTAAATACTGCATCCAATATTGGTCAGACAGAATTGACCGGAAACTCTGTGTCAAATATTGGACAGGCGGAAGTGACTGAAAATACTGTCCGAAATATAGGACAGGCAGAGATTGCCGAAAACGCTGTTCAAAATACAGAACACACAAATGAAGTTAAGTATAATGTCCATAATCCGGTACAGGAATCCTTCTTTGACAAGGGAATTCTTTCCGAACAGGCGCAGAAGGAAGTAAAGATCATTGGACAGGTATTTGATACATACTGGATCCTGCAGTATGAAAATGCCATGTACATGGTGGATCAGCATGCGGCTCATGAGAAGGTACTGTATGAGCGGTTTATGAAGCAGCTTTCGGAGAAAAAGGCGATGGTGCAGCTGTTGCAGCCTCCGGTGATTCTGACGCTGACTATGCAGGAGGAGCAGGCGGTGAAGGAGCATATGTCCGTTTTTGAAGAGCTGGGATATCAGATCGAGCCTTTCGGAGGCAGGGAATATGCAGTCAGTGGAGTGCCGGCGCATTTGCCGCAGATTGGCAATGAGGAGCTTTTGAAAGAGGTCATTGACGCTATGGTGGACGAGCATTCCCGCCCGACATCGGATATCTTAAAGGATAAGATCGCGTCTATGTCCTGTAAGGCGGCGGTAAAGGGAAATAACCGTCTGCCAAGGGAGCAGATGGAGGAGCTTTTGCGGGAGCTTATGACATTAGAAAACCCATATCATTGTCCTCATGGAAGACCAACCATGATTAAGATGACCAAAACAGAGCTGGACAAGAAGTTTAAGCGAATTGTATAAAATGTGAAAGGAAGATTATGGAAAATCTCAAAGAAAAAAAGAGACCGCTTATTATTCTGACGGGACCTACCGCAGTTGGAAAAACCGCTTTGTCCATAGGGTTGGCAAAGGCGGTGGGAGGCGAGATCATTTCGGCGGATTCCATGCAGGTATACAAGGGCATGGACATTGGCACGGCCAAGATCACGCCGGAGGAAATGGACGGTGTGCCTCATTATCTTGTGGATGAACTGGAGCCATGGGAGGAGTTTAATGTGGTTGTGTTCCAAAGACTCTGCAAAAAATATATGGAACAGATCTATGCCAAAGGAAAGATTCCGATCATCGTGGGAGGAACCGGATTTTATATTCAGTCGGTTCTGTATGATATTGATTTTACGGAGAATGAGGCAGACACCTCTTACCGGCAGATGCTGGAGCAGAAGGCAGAGGATGAAGGGGCAGAGGTACTTCATCAGGAGCTTGCCGAGGTAGATCCGGAGTCGGCAGAGCAGATTCATCCCAACAATGTCAAGAAGGTGATCCGGGCACTGGAATATTATCATCAGACCGGACAGAAGATTTCAGAGCATAATGAAACCCAGAGACAGAAGGAATCACCGTATGATTTTATTTATTATGTACTAAGTCTTTCGAGAGAGATTCTGTATGACAGGATCAACAAGCGGGTGGATCTTATGCGGCAGGAGGGTCTTGAGGCGGAAGTAAAGCGGCTTGAGGAACGGGGATGCACCCGTGAGATGGTCTCCATGCAGGGACTGGGATACAAGGAGATCCTAGATGCCTTTACCGGAAAATGTACGATGGATGAGGCATTTGACAAGATCAAGCTGGAAACGAGACATTTTGCAAAAAGGCAGTTTACGTGGTTTCGCCGGGAGCGCACCGTGACCTGGCTGGACAAAGAGCAGTATGATGGGGAAGATACGCTTCTTGCACATTGCGTGGAAGAGATACGGGAACGGTTTCAGATCTGATGGAAGATCACGGCAGCAAAAACGGTATGATCAAACAGGATCAGGCCGGTGAAGCAAAGCAGCTTTTACAGAGAGAAAATATAAAGAGAAAAGAGGAAGAGAAAATGGAATTACAGGATTGGTACAGGGAAGCAGGAATCAGCGAAAAGGTTTATGATTTCTGCAGTGGAATAGAAGCAGGACTTAAGGAGCGGTTCGAAGAGATTGACCGGACGGCAGAATACAATCAGATGAAGGTGCTTCGTGCCATGCAGAAGCATAAGGTCAGTGCAGGCTGCTTTGAGTCTTCTACGGGATATGGCTACGATGATCTGGGCAGGGAGACTCTGGAGGATGTCTATGCCAGCGTATTTGAGGCGGAGTCAGCACTGGTCAGACCGCAGCTTACCTGTGGAACCCATGCCCTTACGGTGGCACTTTCTGCCAATCTGCGTCCCGGGGATGAATTGTTGTCTCCTGTCGGAAAGCCTTATGATACCCTGGAGGGCGTGATCGGGATTGGAGATAATGCAGCACCGGGCAGTCTGAAGGAGTTTGGTGTCACTTACCGTCAGGTGGATCTTAAGGAAGATGGCAGCTTTGATTTTGACGGGATCCGGGCGGCTCTCAATGACCGGACGAAGCTTGTAACGATCCAGCGTTCCAAGGGATATGCTACCCGTCCGACCCTTTCTGTGGCACGGATCGGGGAGCTGATCTCATTTATCAAGTCGATCCGTCCGGATGTGATCTGTATGGTAGACAACTGTTACGGTGAGTTTGTGGAGCGGATCGAGCCGACACAGGTGGGAGCAGATATGTGCGTCGGCTCCCTGATCAAAAATCCGGGAGGCGGACTGGCACCGATCGGTGGTTATATTGTGGGACGGCAGGATCTGATCGATATGTGTGCATACCGTCTGACAGCACCGGGACTTGGCAAAGAGGTGGGTGCGACCCTCGGGCTGAACCGTTCCTTCTTCCAGGGATTTTTCATGGCCCCGTGTGTGGCTGCCTCTGCATTAAAGGGCGCAATTTTTGCGGCCAATATCTATGAACGTCTTGGGTTTAAGGTGGTTCCAAACAGCACAGAATCCCGTCACGATATTATTCAGGCAGTTACTCTGGGATCTGCAGAGGGCGTGATCGCATTCTGTAAGGGTATCCAGTCCGGTTCGCCGGTGGACAGTCATGTGGCACCGGAGCCGTATGCTATGCCGGGATATCACAGTGATGTGATCATGGCGGCGGGGGCTTTCGTACAGGGCTCTTCTATTGAGCTTAGTGCAGACGGTCCGATCGAGCCGCCGTATGCCGTATATTTTCAGGGAGGCCTGACCTGGTATCATGCGAAATTTGGCATTATGATGTCGGTACAATATATGGAAAATGAGCATTTATTGTCGTTATAAGGAGAGAAATACGTCGGATTTCATAAAAATATCACGAATAAATCACAATTCTATTAGAAGATGGTTCTATACAAAAAAGAGAATTTATGATACTATGTAGGTTGATACGTTTGATGGGGGAAGCCTTCGGATAGGAGGCATAAATGAAGAAAAACAAACGTGATCATAAGGAAGAACAGGCACGGGAGGTCGTTCGTATGAAGGAGCTTCCATTGTCTGAAAGACCATACGAGAAGTGTGTCCATTACGGCCCGGAGGCACTTTCTGACAGTGAGCTTCTGGCTGTTGTGATACGAACCGGCAGTCAGGGGGAGAAAGCTGTCGATCTGGCGGAACGGGTCTTATGTCATCTGCCGGAAAGGCATCTGGGTGGTCTGTTTCATATTTCTCTGGAGCAGCTGCAGGAGATACATGGGATCGGTATGGTCAAGGCAGTGCAGTTAAAGTGTATGGCGGAGTTTACAAGGCGTATGATACGATCCAGTATGCCGTTAGAGAAGCTTCAGTGCAGTGAACCGGAGCAGGTGGCGGCATATTATATCCAGCAGATGCGTTTTTTGGAGACGGAGCAGGTGCGTCTGCTTATTCTGGATGGCAAGAATGCGCTGAGGAAGGAGATCGTGATCTCCAACGGTTCCTTTAATTCCTCGGTGGCGGCGCCAAGGGAGATTTTTTACAATGCGCTGAAGCATAAGGCGGTAAATATTATACTGCTGCACAATCATCCGTCAGGGGATCCGGGGCCCAGCCGGGAGGATATGCTGTTGACGAAGCGTATCCGGGATGTGGGACATATGATCGGTATCGAGCTTTTGGATCATATTGTGATCGGAGACAATCGTTACACTAGTTTTCGGGAAAGCGGATATTTATAAAAGAGATTGACATAGATTCAGATTACCGAAGGGAGTATTCCAATGGCACACAAAACGTATGGTATTGATTTTGGAACAGGTACAGTCAAAGTATATAAAAGATCAGACGGTATCATCCTGAATGAGCGCACGGTGGTGGCGACAGTGGGAAAGGGACCACAGCAGCGGCCGGTGGCGATCGGGGATAAAGCATATGAGATGTTTGAAAAGGTTCCACCCAATATCAAGGTATCTTTTCCGCTGGAACACGGTGTGATATCCCAGATGGGAGATATGATCTCTCTGTGGAATTTTATGCTGGAAAAGATATCCGGCAAACGTAAATTGAAAAATGCTGATTTTTATATTGCCGTTCCGGCGGATATCCGTGAGGTGGACAAGAATGCTTATTCCAGAGTGGTATCAGAGGGAGAGAGCAAGCCTCACAAGGTGTTTCTGATACATAAGCCTATCGCAGATGCATTGGGGCTGAACCTGGATGTGGAAAACGCCAGGGGGATCATGATCGTCAATGTGGGAGCGGAGACGACGGAGATTTCCGTATTGTCTCTGGGAGGCATTGTTGTTTCGAAGCTGCTGCCGTACGGAGGCAACTATTTTGATGAGCAGATTATAAATTATATCCGTAAGGAGCATAATTTTGTCATAGGCAGAAAAAGTGCGGAGCAGATCAAAAAAACACTGGTGTCTGCGGTGCCTGTGGACGAGACGGTCACAGTAGTGGGAAGGAATATTGTGAAAGGTCTTCCGGGGCAGGTGACCATTGCATCTTCTGAAATCTTTCCGCTGGTACAGGGCGTTTTTATGACCATATCGGCAGCGGTACGCTCTATGCTGGAGAGGACACCTCCGGAGATCGCTTCGGAGATTGCGGAGAAGGGGATTTATCTGACAGGGGGCTCCTCCTGGATCCGCGGCATGGATCAGCTGGTGGCCAACGAGACAAGATACCGGATCAACACAACGAAGCATGCACAGCGGACAGTCGTTTCCGGACTGGGTTATCTGGCGGAGCATCCAAAGATTGCAGCGAGATACAGCATCCCGTTGAAAAGCACCAGATAGACTACATATTATGATATGAAGGAGTTTTAGGAATGCGTAAACGGACAAAGATTACCATGGATCCGAAATATATTTTAATGACCATTGCGATCGTCTGTGTGGCTTTGATCATTATTTCATTTCGATTTCAGGATAAAATGACGCCGATCCGTGCGGCGGTGGGCAGTGTGGTGACACCTATGCAGCGCGGGATCAACAAGATCGGGCTTGTGGTTGCGGATGGGATGGACTATGCCACAACAGTTAAAAAACTGGCCAAAGAAAACGATTCATTGAAGCAGCAGGTGGATGAGCTGTCAGCGCAGAACCGGCTGCTCCAGCAGGACAAGTATGATCTGGACAATTTCCGTAAGCTGTATGATCTGGATGAAAAGTACTCTGATTATCCTAAGGTGGCAGCTCATGTGATCAGCAGCGACGGCAACTGGTTTAACAGCTTTGTTATTGACAAAGGTTCCAATGACGGACTTAAGGTCAATATGAATGTTCTTGCCGGAGACGGTCTGGTGGGAATTGTCACAGAGGTCAATAAATCTTACGCCAGAGTGCGCTCCATCATTGATGATGAGAGCAGTGTTACCGGTTCGTTTCTCAAGACCTCTGACATGTGTTTTGTCAATGGTAATTTAAAGCTGATCAATAAAGGGATGATCGATATTTCGGGGATTCCTGCAGATGCCAAGATCAAGGATGGTTACGAGGTGGTGACTTCACCGGTCAGCGACAAGTATCTTCCGGGTATTCTGATCGGTTATGCCAGAGATATCAAGACAGATTCATCCAACATTACACAGTCAGCGCATCTGACACCGGCAGCCGATTTTTCGGGACTGGATATGGTTCTGGTTATTACAGAGGTAAAGGATTCCGGTGATTTGGAGGATATTTTAAATTGAGACGCTATATTTATCTGTTATTGTTAAATATTATATGTTTTGTGCTTCAGGCCACTGTATTTCGTCATCTTCATCTGGGAGGTGTGGCTCCCAACATACTGATCATGGTGACAGCGGCTTCCGGTCTGATGTATGGCCGGACACTGGGGATGTTTTCCGGTGTGGTTGGCGGTCTTTTGGTGGATGCCATGTTTAATTCTGTCATCGGGCTTACCATATTGATCTATGCTTTTATCGGTTACATCAATGGCATGTTAAACAAGTTATATTTTAAGGACAAGCTTTATATTCCTGCGATCACGATCGTGCTGAGTGATCTGGCATATGGCCTGCTTTATTATGTCTGTCGTTTCATGCTGCGGGGCAGAATGGACTTTTTGTTTTATCTGCTGCATGTCATGATCCCGGAGGCTATTTATACACTGATCGTAGGTCTTTTGATCTATATGGTGATGCGGCGGATCAAAGAGTATTTTAATCCGGAGGAAAGGGTTTCTCTGGAGGAGCATATAGAGATGGACAGGGAAAAGATCATATGAGAAGGATGAGGTTCCGGAGAAAGAAAGGAGAGTGATGTCGTGTTAGACAATTTGAAAGAATATATTAAAATGTTTTTCAATTCAAGATTATTGCCGATTACGGTTGTTTTTGTTCTTCTTTTTTCGATTCTTGTCAATCGTATGTTTGAACTTCAGATCGTGGACAGAGACAGCATTATTGCGAGTGGGGCCAGCAATACCATCAAGGAGAAGGATATTAAGGCTACCAGAGGAAATATTTATGACTGCAACGGCACACTTCTTGCGTACAATAAATTATCCTACAATATCGTGTTTTCGGAAACTTCCAAGTTGTCCGGCATGACCAATGATGAAAAAAACCAGATGATCCACCGTCTGCTTTATATTCTGCAGAAGCACGGCAGTGAGTTATCTGTAGATTATTATCTGCAGTATGAAAAGGGAAAGCTCCAGTATCAGGTGGAGGGAAGTTCGCTGGAACGTTATCTGGCAGATGCGTATTCTGTGCAGGGGGGCGTCAAGGCTCTGACACAGGAGCAGAAGGATACGACACCGCAGAAAATGTACGATTATCTGATCAAGAAATTTGAAATATCTTCAGAGTATGATCAGGATACGGCGATTGACATTCTGGCAGTGCGTTATGCGATGTTCATTAACCGTTACGCAAAGTTTCAGGATATTACCCTGGCCAAAAATGTAGATGAAAATACAGTGGCAGCGATCAAGGAGAACAGCGAGCTTCTGCCGGGTGTTGATATCGATCAGAATACATCCCGTGTATATAAAAAGAGTAAATATTTTGCCCATATGCTGGGATATACAGGTTCGATATCGGCTGAAAAGCTGGAGGAGCTGGAGAAGGATGGCGAAGAGTCTGTTTATTCTGCAGATGACCAGATCGGTATCTCCGGACTGGAAAGCACCTATGAGGAATATCTGAGAGGTACCAAGGGAAGCAAGGAGATCACGGTAGACGGCGGAACCAGCCGGATCATTTCCGAGAAGACGACCAAGGATCCCGTGGCTGGTAATGATCTGTATCTGACCATTGATGCCAAGCTTCAGGAGGAGTGTTACCATCTTCTGGAGGAGAGGATCGCAGGTATTCTGATCTCCAATATCAATAACAGCATGGATGCAGGAACAAGAGGTCATTCCACAAAGGATATCCGCGTGCCGATCTATGATGTGTACAATGCCATCATCAAGAACAATATTGTCAATGTGGAACGTTTTAACGACGATGACGCATCGACTCTGGAAAAGGCAACATTAAAGAAATACAAAAATAAAAAGAAAGTGATCGTTCGCAGGGTTCGACAGCTTTTGGCATCCGGAAGCACAGCCAATGCAAAGAGCCTGTCATCAGATATCAATGATTTTCTGGATTATTTTTACAAAATTTTGACAGAAAATTCCGTTGTGATCACCAAAAGCAGTGAGTCTGACAGCTCCCAGAAATCAGTGGATACGTCGGATGCCACATACAAGGGTTATGCAAACGGATCGGTCAGCCTGAGTAAATATCTCCAGTATGCGATATCGAAGCAGTGGATCGATCTGGACAAATTAAATATTGGAAATGATTTTTACAGCACCCAGGAAATTTATAAAAAACTGGTTGACTATGGCATTGATTTATTAGAAAATGATACTACATTTACCAAGATGATCTATAGCTATATGATCTATCATTATGAGCTCTCGGGACGGGACATTTGTCTGCTTTTATTTGATCAGGGAGACATTAAGTACAATGCGCAGGAGTACAGTCAGGTAAAGAATGGCATCACATCGCCATATTCCTTCCTGATCCGCAAGATCAAGAAGCTTGAGATCACGCCGGGACAGCTGGGTCTGGATCCGTGTTCCGGATCTATTATTGTTACCGATGTCAATACCGGTGACGTCAAGGCGATGGTGACGTATCCAAGCTATGACAACAACAAGATGGCAAATCAGGTAGATTCCGATTACTTTTATACTTATCTGAAGGACAGTACGGCTTCGCCTCTTTTGAATCGTCCGACACAGCAGGAGATCGCACCAGGTTCCACCTTTAAGATGGTGACATCTGTGGCATCTTTACAGGAGGGACTTATTACTCCGGGTAGTACTGTTTATGATACGGTGACCTTCAGTAAGGCACCGGCGTATGGAGCGCCAAAGTGTTGGAGTACCTCTTCCCATGGAAATCTGACTGTGGCAGGGGCGTTAGAGCATTCCTGTAATGTATTTTTCTATGAGATGGGTTATCGTCTCGGAAATGGTCATAATGGAAAGGTGAATGACAGCGGTGGTCTTGCCCGTCTGAAGAAATATGCGGATATGTTTGGCTTGACCGATAAATCCGGTGTGGAGATCACGGAGTCATCACCGCATTTTTCCACGACAGATATTATACGTTCTTCTATTGGTCAGGGCAGTCATGCTTATGCACCGATTCAGCTTGCCAGATATGTGACAACGGTAGCCAACAGTGGTACCTGTTATGATCTGACTCTGGTGGACAAGATCAAGGATGTTGATGGCAAGACGGTATTAAACAATTCCGCAAAGGTCAGAAATAAGGTGCAGGTGGCTCAGTCTACCTGGCAGGCTGTACACAACGGTATGTACCGCGTAGTAAACGGGGCAGAGCATGGCAGCATTTTTGCGGGAATGAAAAAGAAATTTGCCGGAAAGACCGGTACGGCACAGCAGAATACGCTTCATCCAAACCATGCATATTTCCTTTCCTATGGTCCGTATGAGAATCCGGAGATATCCGTAAGCTGTGTTATTCCGAATGGTTATACCTCCTCTTATGCGATGGAATGTGCAAGAGATGTGTATCAGTATTATTTTGGAGATAAAAAGGTATCCGGAGGCAAGGCAACATCCGTGGGCCACTATGCAAGAACCAATGATTAGTCAATAAATGTATTAGAATGGGAGCAGTGATATGGCAGATATAGTTAAAATAACAGGATCAAGATCAGGAATCATTTTGAAGCTGGATCCGGCTGCAGAGTGGGAGCTCTTGAAGAATGAAGTCAAAGATAAGTTTGCTTCTGCCGCTGATTTTTGGGGAGATGCCAAGAAGGCAGTTACCTTTCAGGGCAGAGAGTTAAATGAGAAGGAGCAGGATGAGATCCTGGAGATCATCCGGGAAAACTGCCGCCTGCAGATCGTCTGCGTTCTTGACGAAGATCCGGAGAAGGAGGCAGTATTTGCGCAGGCAGTTCAGAATGCCGTTTCCGGAGTAAAGGATACCCCGGACGGGGACACATCGGCCAATCTGCTTCAAAATGACAATGGAACCGGTTTCTTTTTTAAGGGAAATCTTCGTTCCGGACAGGTTCTGGACGTTGAGACAAGTGTTATCATATTGGGAGATGTCAATAACGGAGCCAAGGTGATCTCAAAGGGAAATGTCATTATTCTGGGATCACTGAAAGGAAATGTTTTTGCAGGTTCTGCTGGAAATGTTGACGCATTTGTGATAGCCTTAGATATGAAACCGGTGCAGATCCGTATTGCGGATACGATCGCCAGATCGCCGGATCAGCAGAATAAGCCTAAAAAGAAAGGCAGGGGCCGGGAGGAAAAAGAAACCAAGATCGCATTCTGGGAGGATGGCAATATCTATATTGAGCCATTGGACAAGGATGTAATGAGTGATATCCGGCTGTCATAGATATGTGGACAGGGATGTCCGTGTCATAAATGAAATGTAACTGCAGACTGGCAGTGCATCATAGATTAACACTTTAATAATTAGGAGGAAATAAAAATGGGAGAGGTTATTGTAATCACATCCGGAAAAGGCGGCGTTGGTAAGACTACCACTACGGCTAATGTAGGTACCGGACTTGCCATGATGGGAAAGAAGGTAGTGCTGATCGATACAGATATAGGACTTCGTAATCTTGACGTGATCATGGGACTGGAGAACCGCATCGTCTACAATCTGGTGGATGTTGTAGAAAATAACTGCCGTATCAAACAGGCTTTGATCAAGGACAAGCGTTATCCAAACCTTTATCTGCTGCCATCCGCACAGACAAAGGACAAGACAGCGGTAACACCTGAGCAGATGAAAAAGCTTGCTGATGAGCTGAAAGAGGAATTTGATTACATATTGATGGATTGTCCGGCCGGGATTGAGCAGGGCTTTAAGAATGCCATTGCCGGAGCTGACCGTGCTTTGGTTGTGACAACCCCTGAGGTGTCTGCTGTCCGTGATGCAGATCGTATCATCGGACTGCTGGAGGCAAATGAGATTGGACAGACACATCTGATCGTAAACCGTCTCCGTGTCGATATGGTAAAGAGTGGCGATATGATGTCAAGTGATGATGTTGTGGAGATCCTTGCAGTGGATCTGATCGGTGTTGTTCCGGACGACGAGCATATTGTTATCTCTGCCAACAACGGTGAGCCGCTTGTGGGCTCTGACTGTATGGCAGGACAGGCCTATATGAACATTTGCAAGCGTATTGTAGGCGAGCAGGTAGATTTTATTGATTTTGAGGCCAAGAAAGGTTTATTCCAGAAGCTGGCTTCAATCTTAAAGAAGTAGATAGTGATTCAAAATAAAGGATAAATTCGCTGATAACCGGAGCAATTTCGGTTATTCGGTGTAGATGGAGGTTTGGAATGGGATTTTTCTCAAGTTTTTTTAAAAGTGACGTGAAAAGCGGAGAGAACGCAAAAAATCGTCTCAAGGTAGCCATTACCTCTGATCGGGCAGTGTGCTCGCCGGAAATTATGGAACAGATGAAAAATGAGATCATTCAGGTCATTTCCAAGTATGTTGAAATCGACGTAGAGGGTCTTGACATCAAAGTGAAGCAGATGGAGCTGGAGGATGGAGCGACACCGGTCAATGCGGTTATGGCCAACATCCCGATCAAGGGCTCGAGAAATTTCAGAAGATCACAGCAGCATTGAGAGGAAGTAAAGACACATGTTAAACAGACTAAAGCAATATGATTGGCGCAATTTTAACTATTCACTGGTTATCATTGTAGTGATTTTGTGCATGATCAGTGCGTTTACCCTGAAACTGGCCGGGGGTGCGGAAAAGGGAGCCGGATATATGAGGGGTCAGCTCATAGGAATGATCCTGGGTCTTTTTATAGTTGCTTTTTTGTCTGTACTGGATTATCATTTTATATGCAGGTTTGTAGCCGTTTATTTTTTCATTGGGATCATGCTTGTGCTTATGACCAAGATCCCGGGGATCGGAACGGATCTTGATACCGGCTCTACCCGTTGGATCAGGCTGCCTGTGGGAAGTATAACTTTTCAGCCGTCAGAGCTGTTAAAGATCATATTTATATTGACACTGGCGGTACTTTTCTGCAAAATACGAAAACAGCTGGATCAGTTCAAAGCTGTGGTATGGATCGTGTTATTGACTCTGCCGGCGTTTGGTGCGATCGTGATACAGCCGGATCTGTCATCAAGTCTTGTCATTCTTTTTGTGATGGCAGTGATGACATTTGTTGCAGGTCTGTCGTACCGGGTGATCGTACCGATCATATCCGTGGGACTTCCGATCACGTTAATTGTTTACTGGTATGTTCAGCAGCCGGGGAATCTCCTGCTTCAGGGATATCAGTATGACCGTGTCTTTGCTTTTAAGAATCAGGATTCCACGGTGAAAAGGATCGTGGATCTAAACCGTCAGCAGACATCTTCTGTTAATGCCATTGCAGAGGGTGGCCTCTATGGCAAGTTTTTGAAGGATGGCGCCAGAGCAGGAAGCTCCAGGGCATATTCCAGCGTATCGATCCGGGAGAGTGACTTTATCTGGAGTGTTATTTCAGAGGAGTTTGGTTTTCTTGGATGTTGTCTGGTACTGCTGTTATTTGGTATTTTGATATTTAAGTGTTTCCGTGTTGCCAGAAAAGCACAGGATTTCCTGGGCATGCTGATCGCAGTTGGGGTTTCTGCGATGTTTATGTTCCAGGTGTTCAGTAATATATGCGTTGTGACCTTCCTTTTTCCGAATACCGGTCTGCCGTTGCCGTTCCTGAGTAATGGTCTCAGTTCCATGATGTCATCGATGATAGGCATTGGGCTGGTCATTAATATCGGTATACAGCCGGCAAAGACCAAAAAGGGTGGATTTACAATGCGAAAGGCTTATTCAGATATGGACAATGACGTTGACATTGATTTTCGTCTGTAAAGCGTAACTGTTGGAGAAGGTATAAAATTTACTTGGAGGGGTGAAACAGATGAACATTGGTTTGATTGCACATGATGCAAAAAAAATATTAATGCAGAATTTTACGATCGCATATCGGGGGATTCTCAGCAAACATGAGATATATGCTACCGGGACAACCGGACGTTTGATAGAGGAAGTGACAAATCTTACGGTGCATAAATATCTTGCAGGTCATCTGGGGGGAGAGCAGCAGCTGGCGTCCCAGATCGAGCATAATCAGATCGACATGGTGATCTTTTTGAGAGATCCTCAGTCTCCGAAATCCCATGAACCGGATGTGATGAATGTAATTCATTTGTGTGATACGTACAATATTCCATTTGCGACCAATCTGGCCACGGCGGAGCTTTTAGTGAAGGCTCTGGAGCACGGGGATCTGGAGTGGCGTGAAATGGTTAAAAAAGAAGAGGAATAAATGAAAGACATACAAAGATTTAACAATAAACGGATCAGGACGGGAGGCTTTTTTGCGGTGATGGCCGGTCTTTGCCTGATCATGTCAGGCTGTAGTGTGGATACAGTGCCTGTCTCCGATACCCAGATCGCTTATGAGGAGCCAAACAGCACAGATACGGCAGACAATACCGCAGATAACACTTCTGAGAGCAGTGGATTGCTGTCAGAGGATATCTGTATCGTTCCCAAAAAGAAAAATGTGGCAACGGATGCTGCGATTACGGCAGATGCAGCCCTTCTGATCGATGACACCCGGCATAAAGTGCTTTATGCCCAGAATGTATATGGTACCGAGTATCCGGCAAGTGTATCCAAGATTGCCACAGCTCTTATGGCATTTAAGTACGCCAAGATGGATGATACGGTGACGATCAGCAGCAATGCCTCCAATATCACGGAGTACGGGGCGAGATTATGCGGCTTCAAAGAGGGCGATAAGATTTCCATGAAGGATTTGTTGTATTGTATGCTGACATATTCGGGAAATGATGCTTCTGTGGCGATTGCAGAGCATATTTCCGGGTCAGAAACAGAATTTGCGGCGAAGATGAATAAAGAAATGGTATCTCTTGGGGCCAGCGGAACGCATTTTGTCAATTCCCACGGGCTGCATGATGATGATCATTATACCACGGCGTATGATCTTTACCTGATCTTCCATGAATTATTAAAATATGACGATTTTCGCGAGATCATCCAGTGTACAAAGTATACTGCTTCCTGGGAGGATGCGCAGGGCAAAAAGCAGTCTCTGGACATCGTGTCGTCAGATCCGTTCCTGACAGGCTCCAAGCAGCCGCCGAAAGGATTGACGGTGGCAGGAGGCAAATCGGGTACCACGGTAAAGGCAGGAGGCTGCCTCATTACGTATGCACAGGACAAGAAAAAAAGAGATTATATCGGAGTGATCCTAAAAGCGGATTCATCCTATGGAGCGTATGCCCAGATGAATCATCTGTTTGAATATGTAAAGAGAGGAAAGTAATCCTCTCTTTTCTCTTTATTCTGCCTTTTATATTGTGGAGCGGATCCGGCCAAAATAACTGATGGCATATAATCCGCTTAATCCAACAACGGCATAAATGATCCGGGAGAACATGCTCATGTTTCCAAAGATCACGCGTACCAGATCAAACTGGAAGAAACCGATGAGACCCCAGTTGACGGCACCGATAATAATGAGTACGAGAATGATATAATCCAATGTTTTCATAAAAACACCATACCTTTCTGTATCCGTTTATAGATACAGTTTTAGTATTTCCGGCCGGTAGAAAATATATGCACTTATCTTGTCAAATTTACAAAAAAAAGCTATAATAAAAAGGTTAGAAGACTCGTTTTGGAAGGAGGGATTTTGTGGCAGGAAGGAAGCGTTCCGGTAAAGTGGTCAAAATGAAACGCAAAGATTCTAAAGTGACCGGATTTTTTTTGATTTTATTTGCCATATATATCCTTGCGCAGGGAGCATTATCTCTGACAAAAGAGCATGTGTCGATTTATGAGGTGACAGAAAAAAAGATTGCCGATGACAATCTGGTACGGGGGATCATTATCCGAAATGAAAAACTGGTTGACAGTGATCAGGAGGGATATATTAATTATTATGTGGCAGATGGAACGAAGGTGGGAGCGCGGACCAAGATTTATTCCATAGATCAGACGGGTCAGATCTATAATCAGCTGGCCAATACAGAGACGGGAGAGATCAAGCTTTCTTCGCAAAATACCAGTGATATACGGAGTGAGATTTCCGCATACCGGGCGGCTTACAGTCTGTCTGATTTTAGTGAGACATACAATTTCAAATACAATCTGGACAATACAATATCTGAGCTTACCAATGCCAGACTTCTTGATAATGTAACACAGATCCTGAAGGATCAGGGAGGGGAGAGCTCCTTTCAGTTTGGCAGTGCAGGAGAAAGTGGTATTGTTTCTTATACCTCCGATGGTCTGGAGGATATGGACATGAATTCGATCACTTCGAAAACCTTTGAGAATACTTCGGATGATCCGAAGCAATTGAGAAAAATAGAGTCTGTAAAGGCGGGATCACCAATTTACAGACTGGTCACCAACGAAAGCTGGTCTGTGGTTTTTCCGTTGTCAAAGGAACAGTTTAAAAACATTCAGCAGGAAAAGACGGTGACAGTCACATTAAAAAAGATCCAGGCCAGGGTTACGCCGCAGGTAACGACCTTTACCATGGATGGAGGCTATTATGCCAGGATCGATCTCAAACGTTATATGATACAGTATATCAATAACCGTTATATCGATCTGGAGATCAAGATGAATGATGAGGCGGGATTAAAGATTCCGAAATCATCTATCCTGCAGAAAGAGTTTTATAAGATACCCGCTGATTATGTTGCTTCGGGACAAAGTGGAGATACGATCCTGGAGGCGGTGTATCAGAAGGATGGATCTGTCGATTATGAGTCCAGGGATACCATGATCCTGTCCCTTGACAATGAGAGTGATCAGAAGGATGGAGAAGAGAAGCAAAAGTACTGTTATATTCCGGTGGAGGATTTTAAGGCGGGGACAGAGATATCCGCAGACTCCCTGGGCTCCAGTCTGTTCCGGTTATCGGAGACTGTGCAGTTAGACGGCGTTTACTGCTGCAACAAGGGATATTGTGAGTTCCGGCCGGTGGAGATTGCTTATCAGAACAATGAATACTGTATTATCAGGAAGGATACTGCAGGAGGCTTATCAGCATATGATCATATTATTCTGGATCCCAAGGTGATCCGGGAGGATGACATTATTTATTAAATACTACAGGGAAAGGCATGGTAACTGTTATGGTTAAGGAAAATCTGAAAATTGTTGAGGAAAATATACGTCAGGCCTGTCTGAGGGCCGGAAGGGATGCGTCAGAGGTGACATTGATCTCGGTCAGCAAAACAAAGCCGGTGGAGATGATCGAAGAGGCCTATGAATATGGCAAGAGAGAGTTTGGCGAAAACAAGGCACAGGAGTTAAAAGAAAAATACGAGGTGCTTCCTAAGGATATCCGATGGCATTTTATTGGTCATCTGCAGACCAATAAGATCAAGTATATCATTGACAGGGCCTGTCTGATCCATTCCGTGGATTCCCTTCATCTGGCGGAGGCAATCGAAAAAGAATGTGTCAAGAGAGAGACGGAGGCTGACATTCTGGTAGAAGTCAATGTGGCTCAGGAGGAGTCAAAGTTTGGTCTGAAGCTTGAGGATACTCTGGAGCTTGTACGGCAGATATCCGGACTGGAGCATTTGCATATCAAAGGTTTGATGACAATTGCACCTTTTGTGGAGGATCCGGAAGAAAATCGTGGTATTTTTCGTCAATTAAAGCAATTGTCGGTTGACATTGGAGCGAAAAACATTGATAATGTTGATATGAGTGTTCTTTCTATGGGAATGACAGGTGACTATCAGGTTGCCATAGAGGAGGGTGCAACACATGTACGTGTTGGTACCGGTATTTTCGGAGAGAGAAATTACGATATTAAATAAAAAAGATGTGAAAAGCATCAGGAGGTAAAGTTATGGCGAATCCATTAGGAAATCTATTACAATTATTAGGACTCGGGGGAGACGAGGACTACGATGATGATTACTATGAGGATGATTTCGAGGACGATATCGATGAGGCTGAGGAGAGAAGTCTTCTGGCAGAGGAGGAGAGACGTCAGAGACGTTCTGAGCGCAGAAGCGGCCGCAGAGCTTCCTATGAGGAGGACGAGCCGGAACCACAGCAGCCGGCACCGGAGCCGAGACGTACTTCTGTGAGAACAGCATCCAATAAAGTGGTACCGATCCGTACTACAGCCAGAGGGCTGGAGGTATGTATCTGCAAGCCAAAGAATTTTGGGGATTCCACAGACGCTTGCGAGATGCTTTTGCAGGGACGAGCCGTTGTAGTAAATCTTGAGGGAATTGATATTATGGAGGCTCAAAGGATCATGGACTTTATTTCTGGCTGTATATTTGCCATTTCCGGCAAAATGCATCAGATTTCTAGATACATTTTTATATTCTCGCCGGAGAGCGTGGATATTTCGGGGGACTATCTGGAGCTGTCCAGAGATGATGAGTTTGGGATTCCGACATTAAATAAGGAGTTCTAGATCATGCAGTTGATAATATATACCTTTCAATGTTTTTTCATTGTCCTGGATGTGATCGTTCTGCTGTATCTGTTGAGGAGTCTGATCATTGTATTTCCGTTTGGAGATCGCATTGTCAGATTTCTGGCGGTATTGATGACACCCATGTGGTATCCCATGCAGTGGCTGATAAAGCACTCTATATTACGTACTGCAAAGTTTGATCTATGTCCGTATTTTTTGATAGTGATACTGACTTATTTACAGGGACTTTGTTCCCGCATTATGAACATTTTATAAATATCAGAGGAGGGAAATTGTTATGCTTACACCGATTGACATTCAGAATCATGTACTGAAATCCACGATGGGTGGATACAACAAAAAGGAGACAGATGATTTTATTGAATCGATCCAGGCCAGCTATGAACAGCTTTATAAGGAGAACAGCGATCTCAAAAAGAAGATCACGACGCTGAGTGAGGGTATCCAGTATTATAAGCAGATGGAGGGGACACTGCAGAAGACACTGGTACTTGCTGAGCAGACTGCATCCGAGACACTGGAGACATCCAAGACAGCGGCAGCTCAGGTTGAGAAGGAGTCCAGAGCCAAGGCTGAGGTAATGCTTCGTGAGGCAAAGTCCCGCGCAGACGGTCTTGTGGCAGATGCACAGGAAAAGGCCAATAAGCTGACCAGAGAGTCCGAAGAAAGAGCAGCAGCGTTAAAGAAAGAGTCCGAGGAGACTGCAGCTGCATTGAAGAAGGAGTCTGAGGAGAAAGCAGAAACATTGACCAAAGAGTCTGAGAAAAATGCGGAAAAGGTAACGAGAGAGGCGGAAGAAAAGGCAGAAACTGTGACCAGAGAGGCAGAGAAAAAGGCTGAGAAGGTAACAAGCGAGGCACAGGAGAAAGCGGACCGTCTGGAAAGAGAGTCTCAGAGAAAAGCAGATGATCTGGTGTCTGAGGCAGAGAAAAAAGCAGACAATATCATGTATAATGCCAATGAGCGTGCAGATCGTATTATGGCAGACACAAAGGCTTCTGCAGAAGAAGTGATCCAAGATACCCGTGAAAAGACAGAGGAGAAGCTGGCAGAGTCAGGAAAGCAGTTGTCTGAGCTGACAGATATCGTGCGGAAGCTCATGGGAAGCTATGATAATTATAAACAGAAGTTTAAGGATCTGTTGAATCTGCAGCTGGAGCAGCTTGACAAGGAGGAAGAAAAATTAAATACCACCGGTCTGGAAGAGCTTCTGGAATCACAGCAGGTAAAGATGGTTGAGGAGCAGGCTGCAGCAAAGAAAAGCGTAGATGATATGGAGGAGCATACGAAGGAATTGGATCTTCCTGTTGAAGACACAGCTCCGGAGAGAGAGGATGTCAAAGAGGAAGAGGAGGATATTCTTGCAGAGGGACTTTCTGCAGAGCCTTTCGAGGAGCCTGCAAAGGAAGCAGAGGATAAGTTATCCTTAGACATTGATACTCCTTCTACAGAGGATATTGCGACAGGAATCAATGTATCTGCTGAGGAGGCTGTGGCATATACAGCACCGGAGGAAAGTGCGACAGAAACAGAGACAGCAGCGGATGATATTCAGTCCAAGCTGGATGAAATTGATTCTATTGCCAATGAGGCATTAAAGGAGATGAAGCAGGAGTCTTCTGAGGATCCGTTTACAGCGGTCAACAGCATGCTTGGTACCTCTTATGATGACTTTGTTCCGGTTAAGAAGGATGAGCCGGCAGAGCAGACAGCAGAAGCAGCTGTTTCTTCTGAGAAGCCTGTGGTAACAGAGGTGGCAGAGGAAAAGGCTGAGGAGAGTCCGGCATTGTCTCAGGAGGAGACAAAGGAGATTCCTCCGACTACAACAGATGAGTTACCAACCGTTCAGGAAACATACGATGCAGAGACTTATGTGACAAACGAGACATATTTTGGATCTGCAGACAATATGACATATTCCATTCCGGATCCGGTACCGGCTGCCGGAGAGACAGCACAGATTCAGGCAGAGCCTGTGGAGGATACGGCTAAGTCAGAGCCGGAGAAACCGGCCCATGAGATACCGATGCCTGATTTCAGCAAGCTGGATGCAGTAGAAAGCGCAGCAGGTGAAGAGCCGGTGATTCCTCATGCAGTACCGATGCCGGACTTCAGTAAGCTGGATGCCAAAAAGGAAGAGAACGATGTTACCACAGAGCCTGATGTAAGTGCAGATCTTGATGCCATTGCAGCAGAGGCGATGGCGGCACTTGATGCAGAAAAAAAGACAACGACAGATGAGATTCCTACGGTTCAGGAGACATATGATGCAGAGACCTATGTTACCAATGAAACCTATTTTGGATCCGCAGACAACATGACATACTCTATTCCTGATCCTGTAACAGATAAGGAAAAGGAGACAGAGGATGCGTTTGCAGGAGGGATCAGCGGTGTAGACCCTACAGCCAATGGAACGATTCCTCAGGCGCCGGGAGAGTTGTTTACAGCTCCGAGTGAGTTCGACAATGTCCCTGCAGCTGATGATGAGTTTGCGGTAACCAAACCGGAGGCACCTGCAGCTGAGACAAAGACAGACGACAAGAATGTTAGTCCGTTTACCATGATCAATGCAGAAGAGGACTAATATACAAAAAGGGAATCAATAGAGATTGATGATATTATTACTGCCAGACCAGACGCAGTCAGCTTTGGTTTGGCAGTTTTTTTGGAAGGAGATAATCTGCAATGAAAAAATATATAAAGGGTATTTTACTGTTTATTCTTTTATTTGGATTTGACCAGTGGACAAAATATGCTGCAGATACATGTCTGCAGGGGCATGAAGCCAAAAAAGTGATCGGAGACGTGTTTGTGCTTCAATATTTGAAAAACTATGGAGCTGCATTCGGGATATTGCAAAATAAACAGATTTTTTTGGTTCTGTTAACAGCAGTGATCCTTGTCATGATCCTGTACGTATTTGTAAAAACGCCGGATTCCCGTCATTACCTGCCGATACGCTTTTTTAGCATTATGCTGGCGGCCGGTGCTGTCGGTAATATGTATGACAGATTGGTTCATGGCTATGTTATAGATTTTCTTTATGCAAAGCTGATAGACTTTCCAATCTTTAATGTTGCGGACTGTTATGTGGTGATTTCAGCCATTGTCTTAGCTGTTTTGATCGGCTTTGTTTATGGAGAGGGTGACCTGGAGGTATATTATGGCAGAAGAAAAAATTGAATTTACTGCATCCGCTGAGGAGGAAGGAAGCCGGCTTGACGCTTTTTTATCCCGGAAGCTTTCGGAGTATTCACGTTCTTTTTTACAGAAGAATATAAAGAATGGCTGTGTACAGGTAAATGACAAGCCGTCTAAGGCAAGCTATAAGGTTGGAAATGGCGATCATATTACCTTTGAGGTGCCGGCATTGACAGAACCGCAGATTGAACCGGAGAATATTCCTTTAGATATTTTATATGAAGATGATGATGTTATCGTGATCAATAAACCGAAACAAATGGTGGTTCATCCGGCTCCGGGACATTATACCGGTACCATCGTGAATGGACTGATGTATCATTGTAAGGACTCACTGTCTGGGATTAACGGTGTGATGCGGCCGGGAATTGTGCATCGGATCGACCAGGACACGACAGGCGTGATCGTTGCCTGTAAAAATGATCAGGCACATCAATGTATCGCACAGCAGCTAAAGGAACATTCCATTACCCGGAAATACCATGCTATTGTATTGGGGCATTTGGAGGAGGATGGCACAGTGGAGGGAAAGATAGGCCGTCATCCGATTGACCGAAAGAAGATGGCTTTGAATGAAAAAAACGGAAAGGAGGCCGTTACACATTATCACATTCTGGATCATTTAAATAACAAATATACTTATGTGGAATGTCAGCTGGAGACCGGGCGGACCCATCAGATCCGTGTTCATATGGCAAGCATCGGTCATCCGATTTTAGGGGATCAGGTTTACGGACCGCAGAAATGTCCTTACCATCTGACGGGACAGACACTTCATGCCAGGACACTGGGATTTATTCATCCACGGACAAAAGAATATATGGAATTTGAGGCACCATTGCCGGAATATTTTCAAAAATTATTAAAGAATCTACAAGTGTAGAGCGAAAAAAGCGGCGTTGGAATTAGTGAAACGATAGAAAAACATGAGTCAAAAAAATGACTAAAAAACCTTATAAAATAATGTCTCTACAAATGTAGAACGATAATATTGGATGTACTGTTGGAAATCAAATGTAATAAATTTAATTTTTGTGCAAAATGAATTAAAATTTATGTAATTTTTTAGACATATTCCCGTTGACGAAATCCTTCTAAGTGAGTAGAATAAAATCAGACTTGCTTTCAAACTGTGTTCTACAATATTGGTATGTGATGATACATATGTAGAATGAGGGCTGCTATTATGGATTATATTATTTGGGGTTTACGAGGAAACTGGAGGATTGATTCATGAAAGAGATACGTTTACATGAAGGAGAATTAAACGTCATGGAGCTATTGTGGTCTAATAAAGCATTAGCTGCCAGAGATATTTCAAAGATCATCAAGGAGTATATTGGCTGGGAAAAAAATACAACATATACAGTTATCAAGCGATTGATCGATAAAGGAGCTGTTACACGGGAGGATCCGGGATTTATTTGCCGTGCTAATATTACAAAGAGAAAAATACAGGAAATAGAAACAAAGGCATTGTTGAACCAGATGTATAATGGATCACTGGAAAACTTTATACAGTCATATCTGGCAAATCAGAAGCTTGGTGCATCAGAGATCAATGAGCTTCAAAAGATCGTTTCTAATCAGGGCAGGCAGTAGTGTCTGTCTTTTTTTAAATCACTCTCTTGGATAAACTCCAGTTTTTCAAATAGACCTTGTGATTCTGACAGGGATATGGTAAAATATATATGATATTGTCTGATAAATATATAATTAAGGAGCTGTTTTTATGGGAACATCTAATGTACAAACATATCATCAAAGTACTTCAAATCAGAATACAGTGAAGCTGCGGGAGCTTTTAAAAACAATGCCGTCATTTTGCAGGGATTATTTTCGTGGAATTGAACCAACAACAACAGCGAAGACACGGATTGGTTATGGATATGATATTCGAACCTTTTTCCGGTTCCTTCTGGCACAGAATCCCATGTTTCATCATGTGGAAATGACACAGATACGTTTACAGGATCTGGAACAGCTTCAACCGGTTGACATAGAGGAATACTTAGAATATCTGAAATATTACACTTACGAGGGGCAGGTATTTACCAATGATGAACGTGGCATCAAACGTAAATTTGCTTCCCTGAGGAGTTTTTTTCTGTATTATCAGAAAAGGGATCTGATCAAGAATAATCCTACGGTGGTGGTTGATATGCCGAAGCTTCATGACAGAGAAATTATCCGGCTTGATCCCGATGAGGTCAGCGAGCTTCTTGATCTGGTAGAACGAGGTGGCGATAATCTGTCTGGGATGAAAAAGGTGTATTATGAGAAAAATAAGTGCCGGAATATTGCAATTTTTACATTATTTCTTGGGACAGGTATCCGTGTATCTGAGTGTGTCGGTCTTGATATTGAAGATGTCGATTTTCGGAATAACCGTATCCGGATCATTCGAAAAGGCGGCAAGGAGGAATATGTGTATTTTGGAACGGAGGTTGCAGATGCTCTGAAAAATTATATTATGGAGGAACGGGTTCATATTAAGGCAAAGGAAGGACATGAACATGCACTCTTCTACTCGATCCAGAAACGCCGGATCAGTGTTCAGGGGGTAGAAAATCTTGTAAATCAGTATACGTCCCAGATTACGACATTTAAACATATTACGCCCCATAAACTGCGCAGTACTTATGGTACGGCTCTCTACCAGCAGACAGGTGACATTTATCTGGTGGCAGAGGTTTTGGGGCATAATGATGTTAATACGACCCGAAAACACTATGCTGCTATGGATGATGCACAGAAACGCAGTGCAGCCAATGCAGTTACACTTCATAAAAATAAATAAGCATATTAGGAATAAGTGTTTTTATGTTTACCGCCCTGTTAGGTAGGTCTTAAATACATTGGAGATGCAGTTATATATATTTTCGGCAGCCTTTTTCTGATAGCTTGCAGAGGTAATCTTGCCATGATCCTGATTGCCGGAAATAAAGCCGAGTTCGATCAGGATGGCGGGAACCGTATTGTGTCGTAACACATAGAATTCAGCCTTTTTAACACCGCGGCTTGGGATGCTGAGATTTTCTTCCAGCTGGTCATGCATGCGTTGTGCCAGTGTGCGGCTTGAGAGTCCCATGGAGGAGGTTTTATTATTGCTGCGGGCATAATAGACTTCTATGCCGTTGGCTCTTGTATTAGGTGCACTGTTCATATGAAGGCTGACAAACAGGTCAGCTTTTACTTCAGAGGCAAATCTGGCTCTGGCCGACAGGGATATAAATTTGTCATTGTACCGGGACCAGTAAGCCTTTACATCGGAGGTCTGGCTGTTAAAATATTCTTTTGCCAGAGTATATATAATTTTGTAATTGATATTCTTTTCCTTTGCTCCACGGCTTGTAGCACCGAAATCTTTGCCACCGTGACCGGCATCCAGAACGACAATATTCTTATAGATTTTTCGGGGATCATTGATCTTTACCAGAAGATAATCTCCCTTTTGTTCGTATTTGTATCCCTGCAGCCGGGAGGTTTTTACGGTGATCCGTGTTGTATTACCGGACTGTGTGATCTGAATCGATGTGATCACATTGTTTCTTGAGATGACCGGGTGCTGTTCATAGAAGTTTTTCCACTTTCCCGGAAGTGTCAAAACAAATTTATGATCATAATAATAATCGGTATCCTTGATCTGTGCTTTTGTGATCTCCTCCGGCAGTTGGAGGCGCATGGAGTAATCGACACTGGAAAAGGTAACGACGATACCGTATTCATCATATGTTGTGGATAGAACATATTTTGATTGATATTTTACTGTTACTGTGATGTCAGTACCGGTGGATGCTACGGATATATTTTTGACATATGAATTATCAATACTTTTTTTCCATTCACCGATCGCATTATATGTGTTTGGAAAGACGCATGTGAGAACGCCATTCTCTTCATCGGCATTTATTTTGATCTGTTCCGGAGTAATACTGTGATCAGTAAACAGCGACAGCTCCTGTGTACTGTCGGAAGTTTCTTCCAGATATACTGTACTTAATGCAGAAGTATAAACGGAAGAATCATACTCCTGTGGGGTGACATCCATGTCCAGAAATACCCCGTCTGTATCGTTGGTGTCGTATTCGATATCTTCCAATTCGTCAGTCTCCACTTCTTCAGCAGAATCCACTGCAAAAGCTGTATGTGGATTGAGTGAAATGATACCAATGATCAGAGTTGCTAATAATAGGTAAATGTTTTTCTTGTCGTATTTCAATGTTTTTCCCTCATTTCTATTGTAGCTGGATCGCGTTATTTATGAGTTATCCAAACTATGCTTTACTCACATCATAATATACTACAAAAGAAATGTTACAAATTCAAGGCAAAAGTAAAAAATATTGTTATATTGGATTATGAAAATAAAAATCCGCCGGAAATGCTGTAAAAGCCCGAACCGGCGGATCAATATGATTTCAGCGAGAATCCATATGCAGAAAGGGGGATATTTGTGTATAAGGCACATCATATGAAAGGTGTAAAATACATCAGGATAATATACAATGCAATACATCTTCCTGTTATGAAGTGACTTTTGTCAAGAGCTAATTTTAAGAAACTTTTCTTAACTCCAGTCACATTTGTTTTTTCTGACAGCATTGGAAAAGAGCC